>NZ_SJOT01000032.1:0-28769 GCF_012027795.1 Megasphaera sp. SW808 | reverse complement strand
GTTCGCTCATAATAGTTCCTCCTTATAAGGTAACGCCGTTCTTAAAGATAGCCAATTCGTGCTTGTCCAGTTTTTCCGACTTGGCGTGGATCTTGCCTGAGGCGACGTCGAGGATGTACTGGAAAAAACGGTCTGCTATACTATCCTTTGCTTCGCCTTCCGCTATCGTTCCGGCGTTGAAGTCTATCCAATTTGTTTTAAATCCGGCCAATTTGCTGTTGCTGGAAATCTTAATGGTCGGCACGGGGCAGGCGAAGGGCGTACCCCGGCCTGTCGTGAACAGGACCATGTGGGCTCCCGCCGCGGCCAGTGCATTGGACGCGACTAAGTCGTTGCCTGGAGCCTGCAGAAGGTTGAGGCCTTTTTTGACGGCCCGGTCGCCGTACAGGAGGACGTCCTCTACGAGGGCTCGTCCTCCCTTCTGTACGCAGCCCAGGGATTTGTCTTCCAGCGTTGTAATGCCGCCGGCTTTATTGCCCGGCGAAGGATTTTCATTTACCTTTTCGCCGTAGCTCATAAAGTATTCTTTGAAATCGTTGATCAAGGAAACGGTCTTATCAAATACTTCTTCGTCGCGGGCCCGGTTCATGAGCAGCGTTTCAGCGCCGAACATTTCCGGTACTTCCGTCAAAATCGACGTGCCGCCGGCAGCGATGAGGCGGTTGGAAATTTCACCGACTAAGGGATTGGCCGTAATGCCGGAAAATCCGTCGGAGCCGCCGCATTTCAAGCCGATGGTCAGGAGCGACGCGTCGCAGGGCTGGCGGTAAAACTGGTCGGCATAGGCGCACAATTCCTTGACAATAGCGGTTCCGGCGGCGATTTCGTCTTCTACGTCCTGGCAGACGAGGAATTTTACCCGATCGGGGTCGTACTCGCCGATGACCTCTTTCATGAGGTCGACCTGGTTGTTTTCGCAGCCCAGGCTCAGGACGAGGACGGCGCCGGCGTTGGGGTTGTGGACGAGGCCGCTCAGCACCTTCTGCGTATGGAGCTGGTCGTCGCCGAGCTGGGAGCAGCCGTGGGGATGGCTGTAGGCGTAAATGCCGTCGATGCGTTCCGTTTTAAACGGCTGGGACGCCTCTTCGATGGCCCGGGCGATGCCGTTGACGCAGCCGACAGTTGGGATAATCCACACTTCGTTGCGGATGCCTGCCGTGCCGTCGGGACGCTTGTAGCCGAGAAATTCGTAGGTCTTATCCGTCGTCAGTTCCTGACGGTCGGCCTTTTCCGGTTCATAAGTATAGTGCAGCAGGTCGCCGAGCTTGCTCTGGACGTTATGCGTATGGACCCAGGCGCCGACAGGAATGTCCTCTTTGGCCGTGCCGATGGGAAATCCGTATTTGACGACGTCCTGTCCCTTGGCGATGGGGACGACGGCGAGTTTATGGCCTGCCGGAATATCGTCCAAGACGGTCAAGGTCGTATTCCCGACCGTAACGGTTTCGCCTTTAGAGACGGGGGTTACGGCGACGGCTACGTTGTCTTTTTCGTGTATCTTAAATACTGCCATAGTCTGTCTCCTCATGCGTCCCGGCCCAGCTCTTCGATGTGGGCTTTTACGCCGACTTCGGCCATGCGGTCGATGTGGGCCGTTACGGCGTCGGCAAATCCGGCGATAGCCGTCAGATCTTCGCCCCAGAAATCGCTGCGGCTCATGACGGCCCGTACGTATTCGGCTGTCGCCTTGGCGGCGTTTTCCTTGATGAAGGCCAGTTTAGCGGCGTCATCGTGGATTTCATAGGTGTTGCCGGCGGCGCGGGAGCCGATGAGGCAGCCGTCGCCTTCTTCCGTCGAGCGATAGAAGGCCAGCAGGGCCGCTAAGGAGTAGGTCAGCCATTTCGGCAGCTTGCCCGTGGCGGCGACGCTGTCCTTGAAGGTCGGCAGGACGCGGCCCTTCCATTTGGAAATGGAGTTGAGGGAAATGGCCAGCAGGGCGTGGTTGACGAAGGGGTTTTCAAACCGTTCGTATACGGCCTTGGCGAAGGCTTCCGCCTTTTCCCGCGGCAAGTCGACAGTCGGCACGATTTCCCCGAACACCGTCTGATCCAGGGAACGGCGGACGACGGGGTCGGCCATGCACTGGCCGACGTAATCGAGGCCCGACAGGTAGGCGCCGAGGACCATAGACGTATGAGCGCCGTTCAGGATGCGGACTTTCTGTTCTTTAAAGGCTTGGATATTATCGGTAAATTCGACGTGGAATTTGTCGGAGCCGATGGTAAATTTATCAGCTAAGGACGGGTCGCCGATGACCCAGAGGGAGAACGGCTCGGCCTGGTCGAGGAGGGCGTCTTCATAGCCCAGCTCTTCCTGAATGGCGTCGATATTGCCGGCAGGGTAGCCTGCGACGATGCGGTCGACGAGAGTGTCGACGAAGCGGCAGGCCGAAGCGAGCCAGGCGGTAAAGGCGTCGTCTAAGTTCCACAGGGCGGCGTATTGGAGGACGCAGCTTTTGAGGAGCTGGCCGTTGTCGTCGTTTAATTCTGTCGGCACCATGACCAGGCCCTTCTGCATGTCGCCTTGGTAATAGGTATACCGTTCGTAGAGGAACTTCGTCAGCTTGGCCGGGAAGGTCGACGGCGGGCAGTCGGAGAACTGGTCGGCTTCGTTGTATGCGATGCCGGCGTCGGTCGTATTGGAAATGACGAATTCCAGGGCGTCTTCATGAGCCAGGGCCATGAAGGCGTCGTATTCGTCGCGGGCGCTGATGACCGAATCGATAGAGGTTATGACGCGGTTTTCCTTATATACCTGGCCGTCCTGCTGGCCGCGCAGGCAGACGGTGTAGATGTTGTTCTGTTTGGCAAAGCGGTCCGTCTTGCCCGAGCGGGGCAGGATGACGGCGATGTTGCCGTTAAAGTTGTTTTCTTCGTTGGCGATGTCGACGGCGTAGTCGGCAAAGGCCCGGAGGAACACGCCTTCGCCGAACTGCAGTATCTTAACCGGGCGGGACGGGCGCGTATAGAGTTCGCTTACATTTTTCATAGGTCTGTCCTTCTCCTGTGCTGAAATTTACATCTTAAAGCCGAAGTAGGCCGCTACGTTGTTGTAGCAAATATCTTCGACGAGCTGGCGGAGAGCGTCTTCGTCGTTAGGATATTCGCCGTTTTCTACGAGATTGCCGATCCAGTTGCAGAGGATGCGGCGATAGTATTCGTGGCGGGCGTAGGACAGGAAGGAACGGGAGTCGGTCAGCATGCCGAGGATGTTGCCGAAGACGGACAGGTTGGCGATGCTGGTCATCTGGTCGATCATGCCCTGTTTCGTATCGTTGAACCACCAGGCTGCGCCCTGCTGGATTTTGCCGCGGGCTTCCGGTCCCTGGAAGCAGCCGATAATCGTGCCGATCATGGCGTTGTCCGACGGCGTGCCCGAGTAAAGGATCGTTTTCGGCAGGATGCCCAGTTCATGCAGATGGTCGAGGAAGGCTGCCAGGCCCTTGCCGCAGTTGCCGGCAGCGATGCTGTCAAAGCCCGTGTCGGGGCCGAGTTTTTTGTACATTTCCGTGTTCAGGTCGCGGAGCGTTGCGAAATGGAGCTGCATAACCCAGCCGCGTTTGTAATATTCGCCGGCAAGATACGTGAGAACGGCTGTTTTATAGGCTTCCGTTTCTTCGGCCGTTACGGCTTCGCCGCGGAGGGCTTTGGCCATGATGGCGTTGACTTCGTCTTCGCTGGCCGGGCGGCAGAATACATATTCTAATGCGTGGTCCGTTGCGCGGCAGCCCATGTCTTCAAAGAAGGCGATGCGCTTGTCCATGGCCGTGCGGATGTCGGCTAAGGTCTTGATTTCCACGCCGGCGGCTTCGCCGAGGCGGGCCATGTATTCGGTGTAACCGGCCTTATCGATGTTCAGCAGTTTGTCCGGGCGCATAGCCGGGTATACCTTGGCGCTGCAGGTCTGTTCTTCTTTCAGCTTCTGATGCCATTTCAAATCGTCAGCCGGGTCGTCGGTCGTGCAGATGACCTTGACGTTGGACTGTTTGATGAGGCCCTGGACGCCCATGTCGGCGTCTTTCAGCTTGGCGTTGCACTTTTTGAAGACTTCTTCGGCGTTCTTTTCATTGAGCGGTTCGGTAATGCCGAAGTAGCGCTGCAGCTCTAAATGGCTCCAATGATAGAGGGGATTGCCAATGGCTCTTGGAAGCGCTTTCGCGTATTCGATGAATTTTTCCAAATCCGTCGATTCCTTGCCGGTAATCTTTTCTTCCGGCGTGCCGTTGGAGCGGATGAGACGCCATTTGTAATGGTCGCCGCCGAGCCATACCTCCGTAATGCTGTTAAAATGGCGGTCTTCTGCGATTTCCTGAGGGGAAATGTGGCAGTGGTAATCGATGATCGGCATCGTTTCAGCGTAGTTGTGGAACAGGCGGCGAGCCGTTTCCGTTTCTAATAAAAAGTCTTTGTCCATGAATTGTTTCATAATGTAATGCGTCTCCTTTCATGTTTTCGACGGTATCTCCACTTACTTTACTGTAAGCACTTACATTTGTTACTGTAAATGTACTACGGAAGAACATGGTTGTCAACGCAATATGCCGCAATTGTATAGGAATAGAAAAAATAAGGCGTTTTCATGCGTTTATCTCATTAAAAATTATGTAAAAAAACTATCAAAGTGTTGGAAAATAGATTCCTCTTCGCTATATATCTTGGAAAAACAGGGGATTTTTTCTCTGGACAGCGTAAAAAATAGCTCTCGCATAAAGCGCTTACAATGAATAAGTTATTCCATTTCCATTTTTATGCTATAATATGATAAAGCGCCGCGGCAGAGGCTGCGGCAGCGAGATTTTACGAGCAATACAAGAGGAATGATACGTTCATGAATATAACGATTTACGATATTGCCCAGAAGTGCGGCGTGTCTATCGCTACGGTATCGCGGGTGCTCAACGGCAGCAGCCGCGTCAGCGAAAAGACCCGGGCCCGCATTCTGGAAGTCATGAAGGACATGGGGTACAAGCCCAATCCCTTTGCCCGCGGCTTGGGCCTTGATTCCATGAAAATCGTCGGCGTAATTTGTACGGATGTAGCCGATATTTTTTATGCCCGCGCCGTGTCGCTGCTGGAAGAGGGCCTGCGCTGCCACAACCTGGACGTCATGCTGTCCAATACGGGCGAGGACCGGGGCCGCAACAGCAAGTACATCACGGATATGACGGCCAAGCACGTCGACGCCATCATCACGATCGGTACGCCCTTTTCGTCGGAAAAGGATATACGGCAGCTGCAGCAGGTCGCGGAATCTGTCCCGGTCATTACGATCAACTGCGACTATCATCTGCCGAACATGTACAGCGTCGTCTGCAATGAAAAGGAAGGCATGCGCAAGCTCGTCCATTGGCTGGCGGAAAAGGGATGCCGCAAGCCGGCGTATTTATACGATTTCCTGACCTACAGCGGCCGCCATAAGCTCGACGGATTTTATCAGGGCTGCCGGGAATTGAAACTGGACGTGTCGGACGAGCGGATCTGCCAGATCGAGCGGACCCTCGAGGCGGCGGAAGCCAGCGTCGACCGCCTCGTCGCATCGCAGTGCGAATTCGACGCCATTCTGACGTCGGAAGACGTGCTGGCCGTCGGCGCCCAGCGGGCTATGCTGCGCAGCGGCATGAACGTGCCCGTCGTCGGCTGGAACAATTCGATTCTGGCCCAGTGCGCTACGCCGACCTTGTCGAGCGTAGACAATAAGCTGGCCAGTCTCTGCGCCGCCGCCGTCAATTTGGTGATTACCTTGACGGAAAACGGCGGAGACGCCGTGCCGGTGCGGACGGAATTCAGCGCCGATCTGGTAGAACGAGAAAGCTTCCGCCTGTAAGGGATAGGGGCGGAGAAACGAGGACAGGATATATGAAAATTCAGGATATACGCGTCGGGAAGGTGAGTATTCCCTTAAAGACGCCCTTTAAAACGGCCCTGCGGCGCGTCGATACGGCAGAGGATTTGATCGTGCAGGTGCGGGCTGACGATGGTTCCGTCGGCTACGGCAATGCGCCGGCGACGGTCGTCATTACCGGCGACAGCCACGAGTCCGTCGCGGCGGCGATCCTTCATACGATCGGGCCGAAGCTCGTCGGCCGGGATATCGACGACAGGGAAGAGATATTGCAGGCTATCCAGTCGGCTATGGTCCACAATACGTCGGCTAAGGCCGCCCTGGACATGGCCGTCCACGACTTGTTCGGCCAGCGGTACGGCATGCCGCTGCACCGCTTTTTCGGCGGGGCGAGATGCCGCGTCGTATCGGATTTGACAGTCAGCGTCAACGAGCCCGCCGTGATGGCCGCCGACGCGCGCCGTGCCGTCGCCGCCGGGTATCGCCATATCAAGGTCAAAGTCGGCCTCGACGGAGCCGAAGATTTCCGGCGCGTCCAAGCTGTGCGGCAGGCTGTCGGGCCGGATATTTCCATCCGCCTCGACGCCAATCAGGGCTGGAAGCCGAAGGAAGCCGTGCGGCTCATCCGCCGTATGGAGGATGCGGGACTGGACATCGAATTGGTCGAGCAGCCCGTGGCGGCCTGGGATTTCGAAGGGCTGAAGCAGGTGACGGATCATGTCGATACGGACGTCATGGCCGACGAGAGCGCTTTCAGCCTCCGCGACGTCTTCCGCTTGTTGTCCATGCGGGCCTGCGACCTCATCAACGTCAAGCTCATGAAGGCCGGCGGCCTGGGCCCGGCGGCAAAGATAGCGGCCCTGGCCGAAAGCGCCGGCGTCGGCTGCATGATGGGCTGCATGCTTGAGAGCAAGGTCGGCATTACGGCGGCGGCAGCCTTGTCGGCCGGCCGGACCGTATTCGTCAAAAACGACCTGGACGCCGCCGATTTGATGGCCAGCGACCCCGTAGAAGGCGGCATATCCTATGAGGCGAATGAGCTCGTCCTGCCGGAACGGCCGGGCCTGGGCATTACAGGCGTCAAAGGGTGGAAAGAACTGTAATTTCAGTTGACACTGCCTTTTGCCATATCCTATAATAATACGAGTATTACAGGCTGATTTCGCGTGGAATCAGCCTCTTTATATACGCAGATAAAGGAGGAACTCATGCGTTTACGGAGAAAACCGTGGATTGACGAGGCCATTTTGGATTACGCTTCGTTCGTCCACTTGGAACATTGTGAAGAACATAAAGGAAAATGGCGGGAGCTGTTCGAAGATCCGGACAAGCCCCTGTGGGTAGAGCTCGGCACGGGCAAGGGGAATTTCATTTCCCAAATGGCCCAGCTCCATCCGGAAGCAAATTTCATCGGCATTGAAATCCAGGTCGGCGTCCTGTATTACGCCGGCAAGAAATGCGCCGCCGCCGAGGTGAACAACGTCCACCTGCTGCGGTTCGACGTGGCCCGTTTGGAAGAAATCTTCGCGCCCGGCGAGGTATCCCGCTTTTTTATCAATTTCTGCGACCCCTGGCCGAAGAAGCGCCACGCCAAGCGCCGCCTGACGTACCGCGATTTTCTCGACCGCTACGCCCGTCTGCTGGCGGAGGGCGGCCGCATCGATTTTAAATCTGACAACGCGGGCTTGTTCGACTTTACGCTGGAAGAATTTAAGGAACGGCAGTGGCAGCTGTCGGAAGTGACGTACGACCTTCATCACAGCGATATCGTCAACGAAGCGATGACCGAATACGAAGCAAAATTCAGCGCGAAAGGACAGCCTATTTTTCATTGCGCGGCTATGCCGCCGGCCGGAGGAATAGGTCATGACGAAGGAAACTAAAGAACTGCGGCGGACCTACTGGGCCCTGCTGACGGCCTTTGCCCTGCTGGTCGCTATGGGCATGGCCAACGTATTCAGCGCGACCTTCGTGTCCGACGGCGTTCACGGCCGGTTTTTCAATCACCTGATGCGCCAGGCCATTTTTTTCGCCGTCGGGCTGGGGCCGGCGCTTTTCCTGTATAAAAAAGATTACCGCATATGGCGGAACTATACGAAGTGGATTATCATCGGAGCCGTCGTCCTCCTGCTGATCGTCTTTCCCATCGGCATCGTCGTCAACGGCGCGCGCCGCTGGATCGGCGTCGCCGGATTTACCTTTCAGCCGTCGGAGGTGGCGAAGCTGGCCGGTATTTTGTATGCGGCGTCCCATCTGGCCGACTTCTTGGAAAAGCGCAGGCCTATTGAATTTTTATACCGCCTGTCTCATGCTAAAGACGTTGTATTCTGGCGGCGGCTGCGGTTTGTGCCCCATATCGCCTTATGGGGGCCGCTGCTCATGTTCCTATTGGTCATGGAACAGCCCGACGCCGGCACGGCCTTCGTCATCCTGGCGATTCCGGCGGTCATGGTTTTTGCCGGCGGCGCGCGCTTGTCCCATATCAAATGGCACTGCGCCGTACTGGGCGGCGGCGCGCTGCTGTACCTGTTGTCGGCGCCGTACCGCATGAACCGCATCATCGCCTGGCTCGACCCTTGGGAATATGAAAAGACTCTGGGCTACCAGACGGTGCAGAGCCTCATCGCCATTGGCTCCGGCGGCATCCTGGGACAAGGCATCGGCGACGGCGTCAGCAAATTCAGCTATCTGCCCGAAGCCCATACGGACTTTGCCTTTGCCATACTGGCCCAGGAATGGGGTCTGCGCGGGTCTATTTTTATCCTGCTCCTGTTCTGTACGGTCGTCTACTTCGGGGCTATGACGGCCTGGAACTGCCGGGATAAATTCGGCATGTTTACGGCCTTGGGCATTACGCTGTACTTCGGCGGCCAGGGCTTTATCAACATCGGCATGGTCTGCGGCGTCCTGCCCGTCGTCGGCGTGCCCCTGCCCTTTATCAGCTACGGCGGCACGTCCCTGGTAGTCAACATGGCGGCGGCGGCCCTGCTGCTCAACATTTGCCGGCAAAATTACAAACAGGCCATGGAGCGGGCCGCGGCGGAACCGCAGCCTGTCCTGCGGTCCATGAAGGAAGAAACGCGCAGCCGCTTTCCCCTGCGCTGATTGCATTAGGAGGAATATATGGAACAACGAAGGATTATTCACGTAGAGGAACGGCTGCCCCTGCTGCCGACGATTCCTCTCAGCCTGCAGCATTTGTTTGCCATGTTCGGCTCGACGGTGCTCGTGCCGTTCCTGCTGCACGTAGATCCGGCGACGGCCCTGTTTATGAACGGCATCGGCACGCTCATTTACCTGACCATCTGCAAATGGCGGCTGCCGGCGTACTTGGGCTCGAGCTTTGCCTTTATTTCGCCGGTTCTGGCCGTCTGTGCCGTACCGGGCATGTCCTACGGCGACGCCCAAGGGGGCTTCATCGTCTTCGGCCTGTCCTTTATCGTCATTGCGGCTCTCGTCGACAAAATCGGAACGAAGTGGATCGACGTCCTCTTCCCGCCGGCGGCGATGGGCTCTATCGTAGCTATCATCGGCCTGGAGCTAGCGCCCCTGGCCATGACCATGTCGGGCTATATAGGCGAAGCCCAGGGCATGTCAAACGAAATGGCTATGATCATCTCGACCTTTACGCTCATCGTCACGATTCTCACCAGCGTATTGGGCCGCGGATTTTTAGGCATCATTCCCATCCTGGTCGGCGTCGTCGCCGGCTATATCCTGTCGTATTTCATGGGCGTTGTCGACTTGAGCCACGTACAGGAAACGCCGTGGTTTGCCTTCCCGACGTTCTACAAGCCGGAGTTTAACCTCAGCGCTATCATGATGATCATGCCGGCCCTGTTCGTCGTACTGGCCGAGCACCTGGGACACCTTTTCGTGACCAGCGACATTGTCGGCCGCGACCTCATCAAAGACCCGGGCCTGCATCGCTCCCTCTTTGCCGACGGCGTGTCCAACGTCCTGTCGGGCCTTCTCGGCTCGACGCCGAATACGACGTACGGCGAAAACATGGGCGTCATGGCCATTACAGGCGTATACAGCACCTGGGTTATCGGCGGCGCCGCCGTCTTCGCCATCATTTTTTCCTTTATCGGCAAGATAGCCGCCCTCATCCACGCCATTCCGACGCCGGTCATGGGCGGCGTGTGCATTCTCCTGTTCGGCTTCATCGCCGCGTCAGGCCTGCGCATGCTCGTTGAAAAGAAGGTCGACTACACCCGGTCGAAGAACCTCATCCTCACGGCTGTGACGATGATTTCCGGCCTCAGCGGCGCGACCATTGTCTTCGGTCCCGTCCAGCTCAAGGGCATGGGCCTTGCGACGGTCGTCGCCATGGTGCTGAGCCTAGTCTTCCTGCTCTTTGAACGGCTTCATTGGGCCAATAAAAATTAAAAAAATATGCAAAAGACCTGCTGCATGGGCGGCAGGTCTTTTGTTATGGAAGACGGTGGGCTGCAGTTGTACGATATCAGGGCTGTTGATATAAGGTAAACGTTAACGGATATGCCAAAAATGATTCCTTTCTGACGATGCAAAGGGGACTCGAAAGAGTCCTCTTTTTTTTCGTCTTCTATGCAATGGGGAGGAAGCTGTGAAAAACGGGCTTGATAAATCGCGGCGGTCATAGTATTATCGGATTACGAAAATGATTCCTAATCCATTGTGCAATCGCAAAGGAGGGAGCGCTATGCCGCTTGCCGATGTATTATATAAAAAGGATTTAACCCGCGACGATTTAATTTACCTGCTCAGCCTGACCGACGCCGACGAGATGCAGGCCTTGTACGACCGGGCCTATGAGGTCAAGGCGGCCAACGTTGGCCGCGTCGTCTATTATCGCGGCCTCATTGAATTTTCCAACCGCTGCATCAAGAACTGTCTGTACTGCGGCATCCGGCGGGACAACGACGAGGTGGAGCGATTTGACACCGACCGGGACGATATCCTGGCGATGGCGAAATGGGCTTATGACAACCAGTACGGTTCTTTGACGCTTCAGTCGGGCGAACGGCAGGATGAGGCGTTCATCGATTACATCGAAGGGCTGGTGCGGGACATCAAGGCCCTGAGCCACGGCGAGCTGGGCATTACCCTCTGCGTCGGCGAGCAGGACGAGGCGGCCTACCGCCGCTGGTTTGAAGCCGGTGCGCACCGCTATCTGCTGCGCATCGAGACGAGCAATCCCGCATTATACGCCAAGCTTCATCCGCAGGACGGCCACCATCAATGGCAGGTTCGTAAGAACTGCCTCGACGTGCTGCGGGCCATTGGCTATCAGGTCGGCACCGGCGACATGAGCGGCCTGCCCGGCCAGACTATAGAAGATTTGGCCGACGACATATTGTTTTACCGCGACATGGATATCGACATGATCGGCATGGGGCCTTACGTCGTCCATCACAATACGCCTCTTGGCAAGGCCGTCGTAGCCCAGGGGCTTGATTCGGCCGAGGGGAAACGTCGCCGTCTTGAACTGGGCCTCAAGATGATCGCCGTGACGCGCCTGTTTTTGCCGGACGTCAACATCGCTTCGACGACGGCCCTGCAGGCCCTGCATCCCATGGGCCGCGAGCTGGGCCTTAAGGCCGGGGCCAACGTCCTCATGCCCATCGTGACGGTGCCGAAGTTCCGCTCTCAGTATTTGCTGTACGACAACAAGCCCTGCGTCGAAGACACGCCGGGCCAATGCAAGGACTGCCTGGCCGCCCGCGTCGCGTCGGTCGGCGATACGGTAGGGCTCGGCCAGTGGGGCGATTCGCCGCATTTTTTCCATAAGCAAAAGACGTAGGCATGCTAATTTCGCATACAGTTGCCAAAGCGCCTTTTCGTAGGTCATAATAGAAGTATACCTTACGATGAAAGGCGGGATTTCTATGCAGTTGACAGAAGAGCAGCGAGATATACAGAGGATGGTGCGCAACTATGCGCAGGAAAAGATCGCGCCCCTGGCGAAGGAAATCGACGAGACGGGGCGGTTCCCGGCCGAGGCGATTCAGGGATTGGCTGACATGGGCATTATGGGGCTGAACATTCCCGAAGAATACGGCGGAGCCGGCATGGATGAAATCTGCAAGGTCGTCGCTATTGAAGAAGTGGCGAAATGCTGCGCCAGTACGGCGGAGATCTTGGCCGTTCACCTGCTGGTCAACGATATCATCGTCAAGCGCGGCACGGAAGAACAGAAGCGGGAGGTTTTGCCGGCAGCAGCCGAAGGGCGGTTAGGAGCTTTTGCCTTGACCGAAGCCGGGGCCGGTACAGATGCCGGCGGGCTGACGACTAAGGCAGCCTATGCAGACGGACGCTATGTATTAAACGGTACGAAGTGCTTTATCAGCAATATGGGGCCTCATGAAGGGCATCACGTCGTAGTCATCGCCGTGACGGACAAGGAAAAGGGGACTCGCGGCGGCATGACGGCCTTTTTGATGAAGCGGGACACGCCGGGATTTTCATTGGGCAAGACGGAAGATAAGATGGGGATCCGCGGCGCAGCTGTGTCGGAGCTGATTTTTACGGACTGCGCTGTGCCGGAATCGTGCGTGCTGGGTCGTGTCGGCGACGGCTTTAAGGTCGCTATGAGCGGCCTCGACGGCGGGCGCATCGGCATTGCCGCCCAATCCCTCGGCGTGGCCGAAGCGGCCATGGCTGGCGCTGTCAAATATGCGAAGGAACGGGTTCAATTCGGCAAGCCCATTGCGGCCAAGCAGGGCCTGCAATGGTATCTGGCCGACATGGCGACGCGTCTGGAAGCGGCTCGTCTCCTCGTATACAACGCCGCGTCGGAACGGATGGCCGGCGGCGATATCAGCCAAGCGGCGGCGATGGCGAAATATTATGCCTCTGAAGCAGCCTGCTACATCTGCGATTTGTCCTTGCAGATACACGGCGGCTACGGCTACATGAAGGACTACGACATCGAACGCCTGTACCGCGACGCCCGCATCCTGCGCATTTACGAGGGGACGAGCGAAGTGCAGAAAATGGTCATTGCCAGACACGTGCTGCAGTAAGGCGCGAATTTGATACTATATACCCTCTTTGCTGGATGTCACGGCAAAGAGGGTATTTTGTCATGTTGCTGGTATGACAAAATAGCCGCCTTCGGTGAAAGAGAAGGCGGCCTTTGTAGATTGAGTGCAAGTATATCTTGCCAACGGGCTGGCAGTCATAGTATTATCAAACTAATTCCATTTCGGGAACATAGCATAGATATGTATATACAAGGGGGATTCAGATGAACAGAGCAGATGCGGCAGAACAAATCGTCGCCGATTTAAGAGAACTGGCGGTGCTTACGTCAGACGAAGGCGGTGCCCAGCGCCTGTCGTGGACGCCGGTGTGGCAGCAGGCGACGGAATGGTTTCGCTGTCATATGGAAGCGGCCGGAGCCGAAGTGTCAATGGATGCCGTCGGCAATATATGGGCGAAGTTTGCCGGTGAAAGTGAAGCGTCCGTCGTCGTAGGGAGCCATATTGACTCCGTACCGGACGGCGGCTGGCTGGACGGGGCCCTGGGTGTAGCGGCCGGCATGGGCTACGGCGCGTATTGCCTAGATGGAAAGAAGCCGAAGAAGACTTTGTATGTCGTCGGCTGGGTCGATGAGGAAGGTATGGCCTTCGGCAAGAGCTGCTTTGGGTCTGCCGTCGCCAGCGGTTCTATGACGGCCCAGTCGGCGGCGTCTCTGACAACGAAAGACGGGGAATCCTTCGCCGACGTGCTGCGAACGTGCGGATTGGACGGCGAGCGGATAGACGAGGCGAGGGCGGCCTTTGCAGCGCGGCAGGTCCAGGCCTATTTGGAACTGCACATCGAACAGGCGCCGCTGCTGGCGCAGAACAAGACGAGCGCTGCTTGCGTGTACGGCGTGTGCGGCTGCCACCGCGAGTACATTACGTTTACGGGACAGCAGAGCCATTGCGGTTCGCCTGTAGCGTTGCGGCGCGACGCCTTTTTAGCGGCTGCCGAAGCAACCGTTGATTTTAATAAAATAGCGTTGAAATACGGCGCGTACTGCACAGTCGGGCAAGTAGACGTCGCCCCCAATGTCGTGACCATTTCTCCCGGCCGCTGCCGCATTTCCCTGGATATCCGCTGCATCGACAAAGAAACGTTCCAGACGATGATAGACGAAGCCCGCGCCGCCTATGAAGGGCGGGCCAGGGAACACGGCGTAGCTGCAGCGCATGACGTCCTTTGGCACAAGGAGCCCGTATTGTTTGACGAAACGCTGAAAGAGCTGTGCCGTCGTGCCGTCCAGGAGGAAACGGGAAGGGACGCCGTCATGTATTCCGCTCCGCTCCACGACGCCGTAGAAATGGTAAAGGCTGCGCCGTCCATCATGATGTTCGTCATGTCGGACCCGGGCATTTCCCACTGCAAGGAAGAAGACACGCCGGAACCGGCGTTAAAAGAAGGTATCCGGGCCTTCCTGCGGCTCATCGAAGCCGTATTGGACAGGTGAAATTTTCTTGACGGAAATTATAGATGTTTGCTATAATAATTCCGTTATGGAAAGGTGTCCGAGTGGTTTAAGGAGCTAGTCTTGAAAACTAGTGATGCGGCAACGCACCGTGGGTTCGAATCCCACCCTTTCCGCCAAGCAAACAACAGGGCTCGCCGGTTTTCGGCGGGCCCTTTTAGTTCACTAGTTTGGGCCGTTTTTTGGACGAGGGGTTTAAAAAAGGGGTTTATTTCATGAAAGACAGGCGCAGGAAGGCGTATTTGCAGCTTCCCTATGGCATTAGAATCTGTCTGTGAGCGATTTCGTCCTGTCATAGCTGCGCCGTATGCGTCATCCTTGTGATACATTGAGCAGGGCGAAGGCGGACCAAATGGCCGTGATGATGATGTACAGGATAATCTGCGTTTTCGTGTAGTTGCGGCGCTGGCGATACAAGAGATACAAGCCGAGGGGCCAGCAGATGATGAGGGCAGCCCACAACATCCATTTTTTGTCATACCATTTCGTTTCCATACGTATATCCTCCTAATTTTTTGTTTTATAGGCAATAAAGCCGGCTTTGCGCAGTCCGAGGCTGCGTGTTTCGTCTGGAAGAAGGGCTCAGCGCGGCCGGCGGGAATCTATTTTGCCCGGAGAGTTTAGGTACAGCATAGAATACTTTTTTATCGCTGTCAATAACGGGGCGCGCTTATTCGTGCTCTTGAAAGCAGCGGCGGCGAGGCTGCGGCAACGCTGGCAGAGGGGCGCAAAGCGTTGAATTTTCGGCAGGGAATTGACAGTTTTTTTTCGTAAAAATATAATAGGAATGGAATAGCTGGAACGCTGCAGGCGGCGTGTCGGCGGCGAAACATATATCGTATGGAGAGAAGTAAGGAGGTTCGTTATGTCGAGATTCCATGAGGAAGAGATTACCTGTCCCCGGTGCGGCAAAACCAGCCGGTTTAAGGTATGGGACAGCGTGAATACACAGACCGATGAAGAAATGAAGGACGCGGTGCGGTCGCTGGAAGCATTTACCATGCATTGTCCGCACTGCGGATACGAGCACGTCGTCAGCTATAATTTCTTGTATCATGATATGGATGGAGCTGTTATGATCTATCATGCTGCCGACGAAAAGGGAGAGGAAACGGCGCGTCAGGCTTTCAAGCAGGCGATGGCGGTGCTGCACGACGCGGCGCATTACGTCTGCCGCATCGTCCATTCCTTCGACGAAATGCTGGAAAAGCTCCGCATCACTGACGCCGGTCTGGACGACCGCATTATTGCGTTGCTGAAGCTGCTGGCTGAACGGCAGGTGGAAGCCCAGTATCCTGAGTTTCATGTGACGGGCTGTTATTTTATCCGGGACGAAGAGGGCAAGTTTATTATCCACCTCATTGACGATGGCACGAACGAAGCGCTGAACGTCGATTACGAAGCCAGCTTCGCCGAATTGTACGAAACGCTGCGGAACGAATTCAGCAAGGAATTGGAAGAACAGGCGAAGGACGTGCCGGTCATCGATAAGGAATGGGCCATTGCGTTTTTAGATACTGTTATGAAATAAAGCGCTGTGAAGGGCAGCGGACATATCAAAGCTCGCGGGGCCATGTTTCCGCGGGCTTTTGCTGTAGCTGCAGGCAGGGCACGCAGGCTGCCCCGGGGGGAAGAGAAATGAGGGGGAATGGCCCTATTTACTTGCGAAGTGGCAAATATGTGTTATATAATTAAGGATATATGTAGGTTTTTAATTAGATGATTGTTTTTACCAAAGAAAAGGGGCTGTGATATGTATCACATAAGTGTTTTGACGGGACGTCAGGACGAAGATGATTTTGGAGAGCGGTTGCGGGATATTGCCCGCGTCGAATATTGTCCGGAAGCCGATGAAGACGTCATGGCTGACCGGCTGGAAGACGCCGACGTGATTATCTGCAAATCGGAACGGATTTCCGGCTCGCTCTTGGACCGGCTCGACGACTTGAAGCTCATCGTCATTTTATCGACGCGGTATGACAACGTCGATTTAGATGGGGCTGCCCGCAACGGCGTTCTCGTCGTCAATAACATGTCGTATTGCGTCGACGATATTGCCGATCATACGTGCGCCATGATATTGGCCCTGATTCGGCAGCTGCCGGAATACTTGACGGACATCAACGTCAACAGCCGCTGGGAGTACGGCTCCGTGGCCTGGCCTATCCACCGCGTGAGCAGCAATCTCATCGGCCTCGTCGGATTCGGCCATATCGGACGGGCCGTCGCGTCGCGCATGCAGGCTTTCGGCTGCAGCATTCAGGCTTACGACCCGTTTGTCAGCGAAGACATCATGAATGCGCATCATGTCCGTCCTGTCGATATGGATCAGCTGCTGGAAACGAGCGACGTCGTATCGCTCCATATGCCGCTGAATGAAACGACGCGGTATATTTTCCAGGATGAACAGTTCGAGCAGATGAAGCAGGGCGCTATGTTCGTCAACTGCTGCCGCGGCGGCCTGGCTGACGAAGCGGCGCTGTACCATGCCGTCGACGACGGACACATCCGCAGCGCGGCGCTGGACGTCTTGTCTATGGAGCATCCCAGTCCGATGCTGCTCAAGATGATCGCCCGGCCGGAATTCCTGCTGACGCCCAACGTCAGTTTCCATTCGGTCGAAGCCGATAAGCAGGTCCGCGACGACGCCGAGACATATATTCGCCTGTTCTTTGAAGGACGGCGGGACGAACTGCCGATCGTCGTAAAAGATACATATTAATATCGTGCATACAGGCGGCGCATCGGCGCGCCGCAGGATAAACCGACATACGAAGGGGGCTTTATGTCTTGCGCATTTGGAAATTCGCCGCAATGGCATGTCTTTGCTGCGCCCTGTTAGGGGGCTGCGGCCCGTCTTCCGACACGAAGACGGCCGCCGAGTCCGCCGCTCCGGCAGCGCAGCAGGAACAAGTGGAAATGGCCGTTCCCGAAAAAGGGATTCCGGTCCTCATGTATCATATGATAGGCGACGTGCCTGATAACGACGCCGTTCTGCTGGAATCGCACTTCCGCGAGCAGATGCAGTTTTTAAAGGATAACGGGTTCCATCCCATTACGCTGCAGCAGCTCCATGAATACATGACGGAAGGGAAGGCCGTTCCTGTAAAACCTGTCGTGCTGACCTTTGACGACGGATATCCTGATACATATTCCATCGTCATGCCCGTCATGAAGGAATTCGGATTTCCCTGCACCGTATTCATCCCGACGTATGATGCCGACCAGGGCACGCGTCTGACGTGGCAGCAGATCCAGGAAATGAAAGACGCAGGCATTACTATTGCTTCGCACAGCTATCGTCATGAGCGCCTGACAGAGCTTTCAGCGGCAGCCGTCGAAGAAGACGTGCAAAAGAGCCAGGAAGCGCTGAAGCAGCGCCTTGGCATCGACAACGAATTTTTCTGCTATCCCTATGGCCGGGTCAATGAGGCTGTTGAAGACGTCATGAAAAAGCACGGCGTCAAGCTGGCCGTCACTATGAATCCGGGATGGGCCAAGCGCGGCGACAATCCCTATGCCGTCAACCGCATCTGGATTGGCAACGCCGTCGATATAGAAAACTTTGAGCAGCGCGTTACGACAGAGCAGTACGAAGAACGATAACGCCGTGTCTATCTTTACATTTCTGAGGTAACTATGAAGAAACATTTCAAAGATATTTGCAAATTTTTAATAGTATTGCTGGTCTTTTTCGGCGTGACGTCGCCTGTCGTCGTACTGTTCGGCCCCTTTGACAACATCAAGAGGACCGTCGTCGGCGCGATTTTAAAAAGCCGCCACCCCCAGTACATTACGTGGCTTTTTTCTCAGGAAGAAATCGATAAAATACTGGGCGGCATCAGCACGGCGCCGAAGCAGGAGCTGTTTAAATTTACGGCCCGCACCGATTCGTCCCTGAATTTAAAGCAGATTGAATCGAGCCGCTTCAAAGGCTTTTTGCTGGAAATCCCCGACCCGAAGCGCATCGAAGTAGCGACGGCGGAAAATATGGATGAAAAAGGCGACACGACGAGCGGCATCGCCAAGCGGCATGACGCCGTGGCGGCCATCAACGCCGGCGGCTTTTACGATGCCAACGGTACCGGCACGGGCCGCAGCCCGTACGGCTTTATCATTCATGACGGCCGGTTCCTTCTGGGGCAGAATTCCCTCGACGTGGAAGTGAACGAATTCGTCGGATTCAATAAAGAAGGAAATCTCATCGCCGGTACGTACAGCAAGGGCGAAATCATCGAAATGGGCGCGAAAGAAGGCATATCCTTCGGCCCGGCCCTCATCGTCAACGGCGAAAAGATGATTACCGACGGCGACGGCGGCTGGGGCGTCGGCCCCCGCACGGCTATCGGTCAGCGCAAGGACGGCACGGTGCTGTTTTTGGTCATCGACGGCCGCCAGCCCGGGTATTCTGTCGGCGCGACGCTGCGGGACCTGCAGAATATCCTCTATGAAGAAGGCGCAGTTATCGCGGCCAATCTGGACGGAGGCTCCAGCTCAACGCTGTACCTCAACGGCAATATAGTGAACAAACCGGCGGACTTGCTGGGCGAACGCATGATTCCGACGGCATTTATCGTCAAATAGGAGGTATGTATGAACACGAAACGAGTTCTCTTGGCCTTCGTTGTCGGCATTGCCGTCCAGGCAGGCGTATATTTATATTTGGACAGGGTGCTCTTTGCGCCGGCTTCGGATTTCCAGATCGCCGGCACGAACCAGCAGGAAGCCCTGGGCTTCGGCGTAGAGCCGAACGGCCAGTCCTATTATTCCTTTGACAAGCGGTTTATGGCGACTATTGTCGACGACCAGGTGTCGATTTACGAAGCCGGTAAGAAGGGCGAGCCGCAGCGCATCAACCTGCACGGCAAGAAGGTATCCTTCTTCGAATGGCTGCCGGATCGCAATCTGGCTATTTTTGCCACCTACGGCTACGATAACGAGACGGGCAACTATGAAGTCCACATCGCCCAGTACGACCCGGTATATCCCGAACGGGAGCTGGACACGCCTATCGAAGACGCGCCGGAAGACAGCAAGATCGTCGACGTAGCCTACTCGACGGCGACGAACGTCGTATACATGAAGCTGGAAGTGGCTCCCGAACGGTACCGCATTTACCGTACCGACGCCAACTACGATACGCGGCGCATCCACGTCCAGGCTGAAAACATCGGCCGCATCGCCGTATTCTACGACGAAGACATCTTCTTCTATGACAACCTGCGCACCGGCGTCGTCTACATGTTTGAAGGAGCGACGAGCAGCTGGCGGGAAATCTCGCCGGTCGGCAAGTACCGTCTCGTCGGCATCGACGGCCAGGATATTTACGTCGCCGAGCTGAACCGCGACGACAAGGTTGTCGCGGCATACCGCGGCCGCCTGCGCCAAGGCTTCACGAAGATAGCGACATATAAAACGCCGGAAGACTTTTCCAAGCTGACCCTCAACAGCATGCTGGAAGCGTCGGATAAGATGGAAAGTTCCGGCGATACAAATAAGTAAGGTGATACGATGGCAAAGCATAAAATCCCCAAGAACCGGTCTCTCGAAGACATGTTCAAGGGCGTAAAAGAAGAAATAACCTTTGAAACGGCCGATTGGGACGACGAACCGGCGGCAAAGCCCCGCGTCGTTCAGAAACCGGCAAAAAAGCAGACGGCGTCGGACTTCCGCAAGCAGTTCTTTACGGACGACTTGCAGGAAAAGGTTGGCTCCCTGCTGCTGGAAATCAAGATGGCCTATTATAAAGACGGCGTCGGAGATATTTCCCTGGAAGTCGTCAAGGACGGCCGCAACGTCGTCATCAAGACGGGGCCGAAGACAAGTAAAAAGACTCGCTGAGTCTGTATTGGGGGACGCTGGGCGTTCCCCTTTTTTCATGAAGCCGCCCGGCAGGAGGGACTATGGTTACGAGAGAAGACATGATGCGCCGCTATCCGAACTGCGGCATCATTGAAGAAGAATTTGAAAACTCCAAATGGTTTTCCGTATTCATGCAGCTCGTCTTCACCTTGGTCGGCATGTATTTTTTCTGGCTCATGCTCGGCGAAGCGACGCTGGCGGCACGCCTGGACAACATCGCCGTCCTGCTGTTCTGCCTGTGGCGCATCCACAGACAGCGCGACGTCGTCTGCTTCGTCACCGACAAGGGCCTCATCGTGCGCCGCCAGTTCATGTCTCTCCGGGAATTTTGCGACGAGCAGATTCACGAAGAGCGCAGCTTCGTCTTCCTCCCTTACAAGGATATTTTTCTCATCTCCGACAACTGGCAGGAAATCGAGCTGGGCAAGGCCGAAGAAGGGGGTATCGCCGTGCTGCCGGTCCACATGCAGTTCTTGTCCAGGAAAAACAAGCAGCGCATCATCGACCGCATTAAGGAATGGCAGGAGACGCACGACGAATCATAGGGCCCAAGAAGAGAAAGACGAGCGTAAAAAAGAGATTTGAAGAGGATAAGAGCAAAATAAAGGGGATTCATGAAAAAATTCCATCATTTTGAATAGCGAAAACTCTTTATTATTTTAACGAAATAAAGTAAAATAAGGACTGTATTTAGAACTGTGTAAGATATGAAGGGGAGATTCAAGATGATGTGGAAACGGTTGGCAGTCGTAGGGGCGGCTGCACTTGTAGCAATGAATATAGTCGGCTGCGGCAGCGAGGGGTCTAAGGATAGCGCCGCAGCGGAACGAAATAAAATCGTCATCGGGCTGGACGACAACTTCCCGCCCTTCGGCTTTCACGACGAAAAAGGCGAGCTCGTAGGCTTCGACATCGACATGGCGAAGGAAGCGGCGAAGCGCCTGGGCATGGAAGTCGAATTCAAGTCCGTCGACTGGGACAGCAAGGAAACGGAGCTGACGAGCAAGCGCATCGACGCTATCTGGAACGGCTTGTCCATCACGCCGGAACGGGAAAAGAACATTCTCTTCTCCCGGCCCTATCAGAATGGCCCGCAGATCCTGTTAGTCCGCGGCGATTCGCCTATTCAGGGCAAGGCCGACCTGACCGGCAAGATCGTCGGCACCCAGCAGAGCAGCACGGGCCTCGAAGCGATCAACGCTGAGCCGGAGCTGCGCGATTCCTTTAAGGAACTGAAGCAGTATTCGGACAACGTCACGTCCTTCATGGATTTGGAAGTCGGCCGCATCGACGCCGTAGTCGTAGCCTTGACGACGGCAGCATACTTCAAGCAGCAGAACAACGCCGATTTCCGCATTATCGACGTGGGCTATCCCAGCATTCCCTGCGGCGTCGGCATGCGCAAGGACGATACGGAGCTGAAGGCAAAGCTGGACAAGGTATTGGAAGACATGCACAACGACGGCACGTCTAAGAAGATTTCGGAAAAATGGTTTGGCATGGACGTATCCATGTAGGAGGTATGGAAAATGGACGTAAAGAAATTAGCGGCTATAGGAATGCTGACCGCAGCGGCGGCGACGATGCTGGCCGGCTGCGGCGGTGAAGAAAAAGCGGCAGATAAGCTGCCCGATAAAATCGTCATCGGTCTCGACGACAATTTCCCGCCTATGGGCTTCCGCGACGACAGCGGCAACATCGTGGGCTTTGACATCGATTTGGCTACGGAAGCGGGCAAGCGCATGGGCATTCCCGTCGAATTCAAGCCTATCGACTGGGACAGCAAGGAAGCGGCCTTGAAGAGCAAGCAGGTTGACATGCTCTGGAACGGGTTGACTATTACGGAAGAACGGGCCAAGCAGATCGCCTTCTCCAAGCCGTATCTGGACAACGCCCAGATCCTCGTCGTCCGGGCCGATTCGCCCATTGCCGACCGGGCGGGCCTGTCGGGCAAGATCATCGGTACCCAGGAAGGCAGCAGCTCTATCGACGCCTTGGAAAAACAGCCGGAATTTAAAAACTCCCTTCAGGAAGTCAAACGGTACGGCGATTTCGTCGCCGCCTTCATGGATTTGGAACTGGAACGCATCGACGGCATCCTCGTGGACAGCGTCGTAGGCCGCTACTACATGAGCAAGAAGCCGGGACAGTTCAAGGTCATCGACAACAAGATGGGCGACGAACAGTACGGCATCGGCATGCGCCAGGAAGACAAGATGCTTCAGGACAAGCTCAACGAAACCTTAAAGCAGATGAGCGCCGACGGCACGATGACCAAGATTTCCCAGAAATGGTTCGGCGAAGACATTACGATCAAAGTAGAATAATCACGAAGGGCCCAGCAGGTGATAGCATGCAGAGGGCGAGGGGCGGCAGCTCCGCGCTTTCTGCGCCTATCACCTTATGTGCGTCTTTACGGCCCTTATAAGCGAGGAGACACCATGGATTACTTATTGAATATTGTCCCGGCCATTGCCGGCGGGTTGGAAATCACCCTGCAGATTTTTGTCATTACCATCGTACTGAGCCTGCCCCTTGGCATTCTCATGTCTATTGCCCGCATTTCGCGCATCATGCCCCTGCGGAAATTCATGGGCGCCTATATTTACGTCATGCGCGGCACGCCGCTCATGCTCCAGATCTTATTCATTTATTACGGCCTGCCCTTTATCATCGAAGGCCTGCGCCTGCCTGATTTTCCGGCGGCCATCATCGCCTTCGTATTCAACTATGCGGCGTACTTTGCGGAAATCTTCCGCGGCGGCATCCAGTCTATCGACAAGGGTCAGTACGAAGGGGCCAAGGTCCTCGGCATGACCTACGTCCAGACCATGCGGCGCATCATCCTGCCCCAGGTCGTCAAGCGCGTCCTGCCGCCGGTGGCTAACGAAACGATCAACCTCCTGAAGGATACGTCTCTGGTCTACATCCTGGCCATGAACGACATCCTGCGCATTACGCGCTCCATCGTACAGCGCGACTTCGACACGACGGCCTTCGTCGTCGCCGCCGTGTTCTACCTGTTCTTTACCTTTATTCTGACAAAGGTATTCACCTATCTGGAAAAACGCTACGCCGTATACGACGAATAAAGGAGGAAACGATACGATGAGTTTTATTGAAATGGATCATATACGCAAGCAATTTGGCAATCTGGAAGTCTTAAAGGACGTGACGCTCCACGTCGACGAAGGCGAAGTCGTCTCGATCATCGGCCCGTCGGGCAGCGGCAAGAGTACCTTCCTGCGCTGCCTGTGCCAGCTCGAAACCATCGACGGCGGCACGATTACTGTCGACGGCGACGTCATGGTCAGCCAGCCCGAAGGCAGCCGCCGCTCCGTCTACGCCCCGCCGGCTCAGGTGCGGGCCATCTGCCGCCGCATGGGCATGTGCTTCCAGCATTTCAACCTCTTTCCCCATATGACCGTCCTCGACAACATCCTCGAGGCGCCGCGCATCGTCAAGGGTATGAAGACCGAAGACATCATGCCGACGGCGGAAGAACTGCTGAAAAAGGTCGGACTGTGGGATAAACGGGACGAATATCCGTCGCGCCTGTCCGGCGGCCAGCAGCAGCGCGTAGCCATCGCCCGGGCCTTGGCCATGAATCCGGACATCATGCTGTTTGACGAACCGACGTCGGCCCTCGACCCGGAACTGACAGGCGAAGTCCTGCGGACCATCAAGCAGCTGGCCGACGAAGAAATGACCATGATCATCGTCACCCACGAAATGGCCTTCGCTAAGGAAGTCGCCGACCGGGTCATCTTCATGGCCGACGGCCTCATCCAGGAAGAAGGCACGCCACAGCAAGTCTTCGAAAACCCGCAAAACGAACGAACCCAAAGCTTCCTGAAATCCATGCTGCGGTTCTGATAGAAACGAAACTAAAAACCGGCAAGTGCGAACGAGCATTTGCCGGTTTTTGTGATATATGCGGTGCATTTTTCAGTATGCGGACGACACGATGTGTCGGTGGGGAAAATTTTTTACCGGATATGGCGTATTTTTTTATTGCGTACACCCCTCCCCCCGATAAATATAGTAAAATCATGATATACAAGAATAAACAGTAACAGAATGGGGGGGGGGGGGTACGGTTCATATAATAGATATGACCTGAAAACGCAGGGAATTTCTGCCCTGCTGCATATAGCATATCCATACAGGCAGAGCGCAAGTTCTGTCCTTTTGTCGTGCCATTTTCCCGAAGCATACCCCTTGTCATACGGAGGACAGCTGCGTATGTAAATAGGTTTTTAGGTATGCAATAGCATTTAGCTAAGGAGGAATAGGTATGAAGGGAACAGGATTACGACGAGCGGTGTTATTAGGCTTGGCTATGAGTTTGACTGTAGGAACTGTTGGATATGCCGAAAGTATTTATGAAGGTTCTTTAATTGCTGATACAGGAGATATTATTTATGGTGGTGAGGATTCGACAGATAATTATATTATTACAGCTGACGAAGAGCATTCTGCTATTGAATTGAGTGATAAGAAATATGGTGTGTCTGTTACGACCCAAGGCGATATTACGTTAAATAATAGCAGTGGGTACGGGATTTCTACTACAGGAACCGAATCTCAAGGGTATGTTACCTTAACAGGTAATGATATTTCTATTACTGGTTCGGGTATTTTATTAGATTATGCCAATAATAATGGTTACGGAAACGATGAAAAAGCTGTATATGCTGATATTAATGCTTCTGGAAATTTTGTAATTGGTAAAGACGGCGACGGAAATATTGCAACGTCTGGATTGCAAGTAGATACATACGGAGGAACAATTGATGTCAATGCTGGAAAGGGAATTTTAATTGACGTTGAAGGTTCATTATTAGTTGGTGCATCAGAATCAGGTCATGTTAATATGACAGCTAATGAAGATATTATTCTTGATGCAAATAGCAGCAGCTTTTTAGTTCAAGGATATATTCAAAATATGAATATGCAAAATCAAGAATCTGAAGACGGAGAGCTTATCGGGATCAATGGTCTTCGTACATCAAATATAACAATAGAAACAACGGGTACAGTAAAACTTTCAGCGACAGACACAAGCCAATCTAGCTATATGAATGTAGGGATATTTGCAACGGGCACTAGAAAAGGGTAGATGCCTCCGGTTACCAGTGATAATCCTGCTGATGCTCCTTATATTGATGAGGATGGATATCGTATGTCAGATGATAATATCACTACCATAACAGGCAATATTGTAGATATTTCAATTACAAACAAAAATGGTATGGCTGTTGGTATTTTAGCTCAGAAATCAGATAAAGTATATGTCAATTTAAATAGTACAGAAGGTATTAATTTTACTACTACGTCTGAGCAAGGGATTGGAGCTGTGGGACTTGACGTAGCTGATGGAAATATTAATTTTACAACGACAAATGGTAGTAATATTATAAAAGGAATTGTTAATAATGAAAATGGGCAGGGCATTGGTATTCAAGTAGAAAATAATGAATCTTATGGATATACTTATCAAAATTGCATTACTATGCAAAGCGGATTAAATAACACCGTATACGGTACGAGTACGGCTGTATATAATACAGGCAGCGATAGTATTGTCAAAGCAATCGCTGAAAATGGTGGCAACAATTTGTTTTCGGATAAGGCAATTGCCGTACAAGCTGTTGATAAATCTCAAACATACTTGACGGCTACTAAAGGCCTGAATATGGTACAGACTAAGAATGTAGAAGCGAATGCTATTAATGCCGACAACAGCACGGTAGGATTAACTGGTTATCGAAATGTGATTGTAAATGGTGAATATAACAAAAATACTTACGGACAGGGTGTTGCCGTATTGGCAGCCAATGAAGCTGACGTCAGTGCGATAGCAACAGGTTTAAATGATATTCAAGGCGCTGTACAATCTGCAACGATGGCCAATGTTACTGTTACAGGCGACAGCAATCATATTCGTTCGGCGGCTGTTGTGAAAGACGAATCTGATGTAGATGGCTTTCATACAGATCATATTACATCAGCAGTATATGCGAAAGACGGTGGAAATATTACTATTACAAGTACTGCAAATCAAAGTATTATTGAAACGGCAACTAATGTATCTCAAAATGTCGATACGGATATCGCTAAAGAACGAACTGTCTGGGCAGAAAATGGTACGATTGCAATTAACGGATTAACGGCTATCCAGGCGTCTAATGGTTCTATTGACGATACGAACAGTGTCGGTATTGCCTTAGTAGCTGGAGCGAGCCGTGTAGAGGGCAATCCGGAAGAAGAAACGAAACCGTTCAGCGGCGTGATTAACGCCAACTTAGCTGACGGCAGTTATATTTACGGCGATATGCTGGCTGGCAATGGCGGGTTGCTGAATGTTTATAAGGGAGCTGGTTCCGAAATTACGACGTTTTCCAACGAAGGACAAGCAATCCAAAATGCAATGATTCAAGGGAATGCTTTATCTGGTAACGGCGGCGAGCTGAACTTGAAGCTCGGAGCAGGCACACAATGGGATGGCCGAGCCGACGATTACCAAGATGCGGACAGCGATACGTGGAAAAATGGACATACGGATATTTTTACGCCGGAATTCAGTAATAACGTTGAAAGTTCTGGGAATGTCAACATCGAGTTAGACGGCGCAAAATGGCATGTAACTGGTCAAAGTTGGGTAACAAACCTGAGCGGCAATAACGGTACGGTAGATTTGACGAATGGTACGTCGACGCACGCCCTCCATGTCGGTAACTTAACGGGCAGTCATAATTTCGTTGTCAACCTTGATAAGGAGCATTTTCTTAGCGATATGCTGTATATCCATGATGTAGGGACAGGCGAGGGCGATACGAATACGTATGTACAGCACGTTATCATTAACAATATCGAAGGCATCGACCAGATTGCCGACGGAGAAAAACTGCGTTTTGCCACGGTATTGCCGGGGATTGATAATCTCTACTTTACTGGTGAATATGACGGCGAAACGATTGCAAATGATGGAATAGCTGCAAGAGCTAACATGGTTATGATGCGGGATCGCGGCGTTATGAATAACGCATTCTTGATTAAAAACGAAGCATATAATCAGGAGGACGCTGAAAATCAGGGATATAACGGCGATAATTTTAACGAAGTAAAACCAGGCGATGCATATATTGATGCGAATTACGGCGATAACGGTACAAACTGGTATTTGCAGCGTACGAAGTCGGCTGATCAGACGTCTGACGCCGGCAAGACCGTCGTAGCTATGTCGCGAATTAACTACTCCAACGCTATCTATATGGACCGTCTGAACAAGCGCATGGGGGAAGCTCGCTACATCGACGGCGACGAAGGGCTTTGGGTTCGTATGCGTCATGACCGTATCGGCAAGTCCGACGCTTTCCGCAGTATGAACACCATGATGGAATTAGGCTACGATACGCGGGTGAACGACCGCGAGGACGGCGAACATCGTCAGGGCGTGGCGATCGACTACATGCGCGGCACGGCGGACTACAAGAACGTAGCCGGTGAAGGCGACGTACGCCGCGGCGGCATCTGGTTCTACGACACGTGGCTGGGCAATAAGGGCCATTATACGGACTACGTCTTGAAGTTCGGCAGATTGTCCAACGATTTCGAACTGTACACGAGAACCCTCGGCGAAAAAGTTACCGGCGATTACAGCAACTTTGTCTATTCGGCCAGCGCCGAATACGGCCGCAAGAAAGACCTGGGCAACAACTGGTACATCGAGCCGCAGGCTCAGATCCAGTATGCTCACGTCACCGACGCCGACTACACGACGAGCCAGGATACGCACGTCCAGCTCGACGCCATTGACAGCTTGATTGGCCGCGTCGGTTTCCGCCTCGGTAAGGACGTCGGCGAAAAGAGCACCTTCTACATCAAGGCCGACGTGCTCCATGAATTCCTTGGCGACCAGGACATCGAAGCCCGCGACGCCACGGGCCTTCTCAGCACGACTTACGAAAACGAAGGCACGTGGTACGACATCGGCCTCTCCCATCAGTTCAGCAAGGGCACCTATATGTACCTGGACATGGAAAAATCCATCGGCAACGACAATGAAGACACGTACCAGTTCAACTTTGGCATGAACTGGAAGGTCTAAGGAGCAGTGGAACGGGAAGCGAAATGCCCGGTCTGCGGCAAGGTCTTTACGGCGCACCGCGCGACGGAGCGGTACTGCAGTGCGTCCTGCCGGCGCTACGCCTACCGCCATCGGGACGAAGCGCCGCCGTCTCAGCGAGCCGGAGGAAAGGTGCTGCGCTCCTTCCGCTGCATCCGCTGCGGCAAGTGGGTCGTCGTGACGCAAGGGGCGGATAAGCGGAGAAAATTCTGCTCGCCCCATTGCGAGCGGCTGTACTGGAAGCATTCCAAAAACGTGGAGTCCCAGCCCGTACAGCACGCCTTCCGCTGCCGGAACTGCGGCGTCCTCGTGGAAATACGGGACGCTAAGGACAGGCGGACGGCTTTCTGCAGCGCCGATTGCCGCAAGCAATGGTTTTCCTTGCATAGAAACAGATAATATATGACGAGAGCCGGAACATCTATGCGATGCCCGGCTCTTGTTATTTATGATATG
>NZ_SJOT01000031.1:0-29693 GCF_012027795.1 Megasphaera sp. SW808 | reverse complement strand
AAGCGCCGTTGCTTTTTCTTGGGTTTATTATGTCATAGGCCATACGATAAAACAATATGACAAAACTATAAACTTTGTTGTGTACATGCACAATAATCGAATATATTAAACATTTTTTATTGCATTTCTTTATTTTCAAACATTTGTTTTAAAGTGAACCTAACAGTTCCCATTCTTTCGAACCGAAGGGGCTCGCATCTCTTTCGCGCAATACGAACGCGGCAGTTCATTAAAGCTAAACGCGCTGCGTTTGAAACAAATATTCCGTCCGGCCGACGCAACGGCCCTTTTCGACATATACGCGGGGGACGCGGCGGCCGATATTGCAGAGCACTTCATGAGGTATCGTCCCTATGATGCGTGCCAGCTCGTCCGCTCCAATATATTCGTTTCCCTGACGACCAAACAACACGCATTCGTCGCCTACGCGCACGTCAGGAATATCGGTAACGTCTATCATGCACTGATCCATGCAGATATTGCCGATTTGAGGGACGCGCCGTCCCCGTACCAATACGTCGGCCCGGTTGGACAGGAGGCGGGAATATCCGTCGGCATAGCCTAACGGCAAGGTGGCAACCAAGGTAGGACGACGCGCCCTGAACCTGCGGCCGTATCCTACGGTCTCTCCTTCTTCCAGGCGCTTCACATGGGTAATACAGCAGCGCAGGGACATGACGGGATGCGGTACAAACTCCGGAGGACGCGCCGCACCGAAGGGATTATAGCCGTACTGAATAATACCGGGACGCACCATGTTGCAAAAAAACGCCGGATACGCCAGGACGCCGGCGCTGTTATCGCAATGACGGAAGCGGAATGACACGCCTTCTTCCCACAGCCAGCGGTACATCTGTGTAAACTGAAAGAATTGCTCCTTCGTGTACGCGCAGGCGTCGTCTGCCGCGTCGTCGGCCACGGCAAAATGCGTAAATATCCCTTCCATCATCACACAGGGCAGAGCCCTGATGCGCTTTATCTCTTCGACGCTTCGTTCCGACAGCTTGTAGCCGATACGTCCCATACCGCTGTCTACGGCAATATGGAATCGCACGGTCTGCTGCGTCCGTTCGGCTTCCTGCGAAAAAAGCTTTGCGTCGTCGTAATGAAACACGGCCACATCGATATGATAGCCCACGACTTCCGCTGCGCGCCGCCCATCTGTATGTCCCAACACCAAGATAGGGGCCGTAATACCGGCGCGGCGCAGCTCGACGGCTTCGTCCAGACAGGCCACGGCCAGCTGGTCCGCGCCGTTCTGCAAAAACACGCGGGCCATCGCCACGGCGCCGCATCCGTACGCGTCGGCTTTGACGACGGCCATAATCAGCGTATGGGCGCCGACAAGACGCCGAATATGCTGCATATTATACGCCGCCGCATCCAAATCGACCTGCGCCCACATAGGACGCCTCGAAAATGATTCAGTACACTGCAATACATCTGCGTTTATGGTTTCGCATATAGCCATAATCCTTCGCACCTCCCATAACCCCGGCCGGGCAAACGCCGTCAAGCCGTCATTTAGATATATGAGCGTATATACGGGCTACGACGCCTGCCGTCACATCATACGACGTCGCCTTGACGGAAGCCGTCTTCATGACCATCGTCGTAAATTTCTCAATTTCTTCTTCAGACAGCGTGACCGTATCGGGCATGAGATCTTTCATAAATGCTTCGAAGTCATCGGAGCCGGCAAATCCCAGCAATTCCCATACGCGCTGGGCTTTATCGGCCATGGATTCTTCCATGAGTTTCATGTACTGAGGCAGCAGCAAGCCGTTGGCCCGGCCATGCGAAAAACCCCTGTAATACGTCAGGCAATATCCCATGCCGTGTACCAGCGTCGTACCAGCCTGGGAAATGACGATGCCCGCCAAGGTCGAAGCATACATGAGGTCTTCGCGGACGGCATAGGACAGCGTGCCGCGCAGCTGCGTCAGATGAAGGCCGAAAAAGCGCAGGGCTTCTTCAGCCCATACGTTGCTGACAGGCGTCGCATCCTTCGCCATATAGCCTTCTATCGCATGAGACAAGGCGTCGATAGCCGTGTCGATCGTCACGTGTTCCGGTACGCCCATCGTAAAGGACGGATCGGCCAAAGACAGCTTCGGATACAGCATCGGCGATTTGACGCCCTGCTTCGTGCCGGACTTATGATTGGTCAGGATACTGATTTTCGTCACTTTGCTGCCCGTGCCAGACGTCGTAGGAACGGTGACAATAGGCAGGGGCGGCGCTCCGTACGGCCCTGTAAACAGTATCTCGTCGTCCAAATCGTTCGTGCATAATAAGGCGATCACTTTAGCTGCGTCCATAGGCGAACCGCCGCCAATGCCGATGACAAAGTCAACCTGTTCCTTCCGCCCTAGCTCCGCGCCGTTCCGCACGATTTCGACAGACGGGTTCGCTTCTACTTCGTCGAACAGGACCCAGCCGAGGCCTGCCGATTCCAGTACGGCGACGACAGCGTCCTGCGATCCGTTTCGCTTCGCCGAACTGCGTCCCGTAACGATCAGGGCTTTCTTGCCCAGCGCCGCCATATCTGCCACGGATTGGGCAACGCATCCTTTCCCGAAATACAATTTCGTCGGCATTTCATACGTAAACATACCAAACTCCCCCTGCCTATAATGATGATGTATACTATCACGCGCCGATTCATCCGTCTTTCTGTATGGAAAACAGCTTCTTGATTTTCAGCGCGATGAGAATATCCAGCTTATCTTCTTCTTCGTTTAGTTTCTTCCCCGTAATAGTTTCTATCTTATTCAGTTTATACAGCACCGTATTGCGGTGAACCACTTCGTGAACTGCCGTATCCTTAATACTGCAGCGATGAGACAGGTAATATTCCAGAGTCTCCACCAGCGACGAATGATGAGCGGCGTCGTATTCGTCCAGCCCTTTCATCGTATCGTCGTAAAATTGCCGCAGCGTGCCTGGTGAAGGACCGTCCAGCAGCAGCTTATACACGCCGACGCGCTCATATTGTACGACAGGCCGCGTTTCCGAAACGAGAGCCGTCATAGCTGACGCCCGCGTATAGCTTTCAGACAACCGTTCGACAGAAGGTACGGCCGAGCCGACGCAAATCGTAACGGAAAGGTCTCGGCTCAGAAAGTATTCACGCCATTCCCAGGCCCTGCTCCATGCGTTTGATTCGCCTTCGTCCGGCGCTACGCATACCAAAGCGTCGCCGTACGTCAAAACGTGGACGTCGGGCTCGCAAGCGCTCATCTGCGCCGCCGCCTCGTCGAGACGGCGGCGTTCTGCCGGACGGACGACGAAAACACGGAAGGCCTTATCGATATCTATGCCGTACGTCCGCAGGGCTCGGCAAGCATTGCCGCACTGTCCCGGATGCATGAGAATAAACAGGAAATATTGGAGAAATTGTTGTTCTCTAGTTTCCTCTTCAATGATAAACTGGCATAAATAACGGGTAATATCGACTAACCGCACGCTCCACGGAATAACGAACAGGGGAAATCCGCGTTGTTCGCAAAACGCCGCGACGGATTTCGGAACGCTACGTATAAAAGGGCCGATGTTGATCACCAATCCGCTAGCTCTGCTTTTCTGTAACTTCTTGATATAATCCAGCAGCCACTCTTCGCCGTTATAGATACTCCCCGTGCAAAACACCAGTTCCCCGCCGTGTAAAAACAAAGCGGATTCCTTGTTTTCTATAATGTGTATCCACGAAACACGGCTGTCAAAGCCCTGCGTTCCTGTCAGGCACTGCATCTTGTATACTTTCTGACTTTTAGCATATAAAAACCCTACTGTGACAACCACATGTTTCGCCCCCTTAAACGAAAACGAGCACGATGAACAGTGTACACTTCATCGTGCTCGCGTTAAACGCTTTTATGCTTTTGTATAACCGTACTACATTTTCGTAAGTTAGTAAATATCATCGCCAGATTTTCCTAATATATTTTATGTATGTGCGTTATAATCTGTAAACATAAAACATTTACACCACGCTTCACGCTGTAACGCCTATGTAAGTATGGTATAATGGAAAAAAATCTATCAGGAGGACACTCATGAATATTACCGTCTTAGGCTGCGGCCGCTGGGGTGCTTTCCACGCCTGGTACGCCGACCGCATCGGCCACACCGTCACCTTATGGGGCCGCCCGTCGTCCCGCAATCTGGAAACCCTTCGCTGCACGGGAAAAAACGAATACCTGACCTTGCCCTCGTCTATCGCCCTGACCGATGATTTGGCCGACGCCCTGCATAAGGCCGACGTCTGCATCATTTCCATCAGCGCCCAGCAGCTTCGCTCCTTCGCCGGACAGCTTCGGGAAACGGAATTTTCCCCATCCCTGCCTTTCGTCCTGGCCATGAAGGGCCTTGAAATCGGCAGCGGCAAGCGCCTCACGACAGTCATGGAGGAAGAGCTGGGGCCCGACGTGCAGACCGCCGTCTGGGTCGGCCCGGGCCACGTACAGGACTTCGTCGCCGGCATGCCGAACTGCATGGTCATGGCCTCCCGCGATATGGAGCTGACGCGCCGCCTCGTCGACGTCTTCACCAGCCCCCTCATCCGCTTCTACTACGGACAAGACCTTTTGGGCATTGAAATCGGGGCAGCTGCCAAAAACGTCATGGGCATCGCCGCCGGCATGCTCGACGGCGCAGGCCTTACGAGCCTCAAAGGGGCACTCATGGCCAGAGGCACTCACGAGCTGTCCGTCCTGATTGAAAAACTGGGCGGCAATGCCATGACCGTCTACGGCCTCAGCCACTTAGGCGATTACGAAGCGACGCTCTTTTCGGCCCACAGCAACAACCGCCTCTTCGGCGAAGATTTCATCCAAGGAAAACCGTTTCATAAGCTGGCTGAAGGCGTTTATACAACAGAGGCTCTCGTAGACCTTTCCAGACAAGTCGGCGTCGAATTGCCCATTACGCAGGTCCTGTACAGCATCGTCAAGCTCGGCAAGGACCCCCACGCCATGCTGGAGCAGCTCTTCCTGCGCTCCACCAAGGCCGAATAAGCCTACTCCATAAACCCCTTCCCCTGGTGAATACAGTCGATGGCCTGCTGCAGCCGTGCCAAGCCTTCCTGTAGTTCCGGCAGATTCCAGGCGTAAAACCGCGGCAGCATCCATTGGGACGTCCACATGATGTAGTGTATATACGTCAGGATATCTTTGATTTCCTCCCGGTTATGCCGTGCCGCAAAGGTCACGTTGTTATGCAGTATCTGGCTGCATTTCGAGTCGATTTTCGAAAGACTGCGGTTGAACTGGACGATATCCGTAGAGACGCCGCCTTGTATGAGCTGATTAAAGTCCCCCAGTACGTAATACCGCGTCAGGCGGTTGCAGCGGGAAATCTCCCATCGCTCCATGAATTGCCGCTTATACGAGTCGGCCTTCCGGCGCAGCGACGCCCCTTCCCGGCTGTCGCCGGCCGTATAGGCTTCCATGGCGTTGGACTCGAAGTTCAAGTACCACAAATACCATTCATAGGTCCGTCCCTTGGCGCATAAATTCGCCAGGTCGGCGTATTTCTCCAGGGAAGACCGCAAAATACAATACAAGGGTCGCAAATCAAAATAATCGATATCGGACATGCACTTGGCCAAAAAAGAGATCGTCGAATAATCGGCAAATATGGCATGATACAGCCAAAAGGGATAATCCTGCAGCATCAGCGTGCCGTTGACCGACAGGTAACGGGCCTCATGGGCAATCCTCCTTATCTTTGCCGCCGCTTCGTCCATATAGTGATTCAACACATAACTGGTCCGCATAGCCAGCCTCCTCATCTCGTAATTCGTATCTCTATTGTATCACACACAAAAAACGACACGAAACACAGCAGGGGAAGATCCCCCAGTCCCTGTGTATCGTGCCGTTTCCTCTATGCCGCGCTACCGCAGTTCATTCTTATCTTCGCCGATGCGCGTGCCGTCCATAAACTTCATCGCCGTCGGCTCCCAGGTGACCTTGAGGTCGCTGAGAGGAGAATCATAGGCTTTGACTTCTTTTTCGTTCGTGTCGTTTATATCGGTGTAAATCGTATCGGTCCTCGTTACGCCGGCCATGACGGGCATCGTGTCCAGATAATCGGCGCGGAACAATTCATTGCCCGACGCATCGGAAACGATGAACCGCCCTTTGAAGGTCTGAATATCGTTTTGCGATACGTTGGCGATGGAAATATCGAACTGTATCTGCGGATGCATGCGTCCGGCCGAGGCGTTCTGGTCGAGGCTCACCTTATCGACGACGGATACCTGCAGCGTTTGGTTCATCTGCTCCCGGTCCTTTTCAACCTGAGCCTTCCACTTGGCGTACACGTCGAGTATTTCGCCGACGGTCTTTCCTTCATAGGCCTTCTGATCTCGCGATTTAGCGAGGGATTGGAAAAATTCCTGCTGATCCTTCGTCAGCGACGTATCGGACTGAATCTGTTTGACGATTTTCGACGATTCGCTGGAATGCCATACGATGGATTTCGTATCCTTTGAGCCGCATCCCGCCGTCAGCATGACCGCAATCAGTGCCGCCGCCAGCCATTTTTTGTTCTTCATACCGCTTCATCCTTTCCCTTATAATAATTCAAACACAGACAGCGGATCGGCTTTGATCATCGGTATGATATACAAGACCGATATGCCCGTCATAAACGATATAAGGCCGACGATACAAAAGCCCAATCCTAAGACAACATAAAAAATACGCATTCCCGTCGTTCCGCCTGTACGTCCGGCAACCTTGCGGGCCCGGCGGTTATTGACAAACCAGGACCACTGCATGACGGCTCCCCCTATGGAATACAGGCCGATGGCCAGAAACAGTATGTCGCCGTAATCATGAAAAAATGCAATAATGGCGTTGTCCATTCCCCCACCTCCTTCCTACGGCATCTTCACGAAGCAAATTTCCTCATCTCTTAATATTATTCTTTTTTTTTTTGAGATACCTTCTTTTTTATGTAAAATCTATGTATATGATAAAATATTATACAAAGGAGGCCCTCCTATGCTGTCCGAACAAGCCCAAACCGTACTATCCGTATTACAAACTGCCCATATAGAATACCATGTGAAAGAACACATTCCCGTCTACACCATAGACGAAATGTCCGCCCTGCACCTCCCCGACGGCGAGGCCGTAGCCAAAAACCTGTTTATCCGCGACGATAAGAAGAGGACCTACTACATTGTCGTCATCCGTCAGGAAAAAACGGTCAACCTCAAGGCCCTGCGGCAGACGCTGGGCTCGCGTCCGCTGAGCTTCGCCTCCGAAGACGACCTGTGGAAGTACCTTAAGCTGACCAAGGGAGCCGTCACGCCCTTAGGCGCCCTGAACGACGAAACGAAATCCGTCATCGTCGTCTTTGACAAAGACTTCATAGGAAATACAATCGCCGTCCATCCCAACGACAATCGGGTCTCGGTTTGGATGCAGGCCGACGACCTAGTCCGCCTCATCCAAGAACACGGCAACCCTGTCGTCGTCGCCGAGATATGACGGAGAACGTAAGATAGCATACGAGACGACAAGAGAGGCAGGAGATCGATTCTCCTGCCTCTCGTTTTATATGCGTATGCTATTCTTCCGTATCTTCTTCTTTTTCTTCCGGTTCCTGCCGCGTGACGAGGATTTTATCGACGCGGAGGTTGTCCATATCCATGACTTCAAAGGTAAATTCGTTCCAGACGTACGTATCCGTTTCCTTAGGAATGCGGCCTACGCCGTAGGTGACGAAGCCGGCCAGGGTCTTGTACAGGTCGTCTTCTTCGCCGGGCAGGTCATCTTCCAGATCGAAGAAATCCTTGAATTCTTCGATAGTCAGCAGGCCCTCCATGAGCCATTCGTTGGGGCCGCGCTGGACGATGCGGTTGTCGTTTTCCTTCTTTTCCTTTTCGCCTGACGGCATGCTGCCTACGAGCTCTTCCAGGATGTCGTGAAGGGTCAGCAGGCCGCTGAAATTGCCGTATTCGTCGAGGACAGCCGCTTCGTGGACGCTGTGCTCGCGGAAGACCGGCACGACCTTCATGATATCCATCGATTCGGGCACGAAGACGGGCTTCTGGACGCTCGATTCGACGAGGGATTTCATGGTCACGGTTTTCCCCGAATGGACGGCGTCGTAATATTTTTGGAAGACCATGTTGACCGAAACCATGCCGAGAAATTCGTCGAGAGAGCCCCTGCCGACGGGCAGGTGAATATGATTGAAGGCGATCATTTCATTCATAATCGTCTCGTCGGGATCTTCTACGTCAATCCAGTCAACCTGGGTGCGGTTGGTCATAATATCGCTGACGTTCATATCGGCCAGGCGGAACACCCGGTCTACCAGCTCGGGCTCTTCCTTTTCGAAGGCGCCCAGCTCCGCGCCCTGCTCCAGAAGGATTTTGATTTCCTCTTCCGTTACGGGCTGCACCTCCGGCTTGCCCATGCCGATGACCTTCGTCACCAAGGCCGTCGAAGCCGACAGAAACCAAATGAGGGGCGTACTGACCGTACAGAAATACAGCATCGGCCGGGCCAGAAAGCAGGCAATGGCTTCAGGTTTGTTGATGGCGATGCGCTTCGGCACGATTTCCCCTAAAATGATGGTCAAATAGGTAATGACGGCGACGATAGTCGTCAGGCTGACGCTGTAGGCATAGGGCTCCAGGCCGGGGATCATGGCCACGTACTGCGACATGGGGCCGGCCATTTCCGTACCGCCGTATACGCCCGTCAGCAGGCCCATCAGGGTGATGCCGAACTGTACGGCCGAAAACATCTTATTCGGGTTTTCCCGCAGCTTCAGGACGATTTTCGCCGACTTGCTGCCCTCTTCGGCCATGGCCTCCAGCCGCGGCTGATGGCAGCTGACGATGGACATTTCCAGCAGCGAAAATACGCCGTTGCCAAAAATCAGCAATAATATGACGATGCACTCTTTCCCTAGGGAAACTTCCAAAACAAATCACGTCTCCTTTAATACGCAAAAAATAATTTTTTAGTTTATATTATATCGTGTTTTTCCCATTCCTACAAGCGCAGCACAGCATGGGACACAAGGAAGGCCTCATGCCGAAATATTCCGCTGAAATGCTGCCGAATAACGGCCCGATACCTTGACCGGCCGTCATCGTGACTTGCAAAGTACGCAGACATAGGCCGACTTTATTCACGTATCAATTCGTTGTCGCACGATCCGGTCCGGGCATACTGGCGCAGATTCTGAATCGTCGTTTCGCACAAATTATAATCGGCCTGATCCGTATAGAAAGCCGTATGAGCCGTAAATATGACGTTTTCGTAAGACAGCAGTTTTCTAATATCGGAAGCGACGTCTTTTTGAGCTCCCGACGATTTTCGCAGCGCTCCTTCTCCTTCGATCACATCGATTCCTAACGCCCCAATCTTACCGCTGTGAAGGCCCCGCAGCATGGCATGCGTGTCAAATAAAGGGCCTCGGGCGCTGTTAACAAGGACGACGCCGTCTTTCATAGCCTGAATGGCCTCGTCGTTTACCATATGGTAATTCTCTTTCGTGTACGCGCAATGGAAAATGATCACGTCGGCCTTAGCATATAATTCGTCCAGCGGCACATAGGATGCATACTGGCGTACGTCATGGTTCTCGTAAATATCGTAAGCCAGGATAGCTTTAGGATGAAAACCGCTCAAACACTGTATCGTCGTATATCCGATACGGCCGGCGCCGACGATGCCTACGACCATATTGCGAAGTTCCCGCCCTTGCAATCCCGTCGTAGTAAAATTGCCATGTTCTATACGCAGTATCTGCGTCCGCAGCTTGCGAAGAAGGGCCAGCACGATCATTACGGTGTGTTCCGATATGGCGTTGGGCGAATATCTCGGCACATTGGCCCCTTTGATGCCGTACCTTTTCATCGCCTCTATATTGAGATGATCGTAACCGGCACTGCATGTCACGACGTATTTGACGCCGCTCTCGGCCAGAGCCTTATAAAAGGGTTCATCTTCCTTATGATCGCTGTAATAAATAAGGCCTTCGCACTTCGCCTTCTTGACCGTTTCTATCGTATCCAACGCCGCTTCGCAAGGCAGGCCGATTAACTCTATATCGTCGCATCCAAGGCGTACATACGGCGCAAATCTGGCTGCGCCGCCTCTGACATTGCTGAAAATTCCAACTCTCATCGCATTCTCATCCTTTCTGCAAAACGGCGCATGAAAATACGATATGCCAATATATTTCATACGCCGTCGTATTCAATGATATTTGATTAAATAGCCTCCTTTTGGTTATATCACAAGAAACGCATCGTTTCAATTTATCATACGTATTTCCATTCTCTTTACCACTATATAGAAATCGTATGGAAATGTATTCAATATTGTCTTTTTGTTATACGAAATTGGGTGCATTACGCTATCCATGCTATACTGGAAGACAGCTTTGATGTTGAACACTCAGCTTTCATTACTCGTTGCGGCCCGCTGGAGGACAGCCTTGTCATACGTCGCATACAAAATCATGACGCGCCGCCAGTCCGTCGTATTGACGTCGACCCAAATGGTCTCAGACAAACGCTAATTGACAAAGGATTTTTTGAACACCTGAATCATTCGCTACTGCGCATCTCCGGAATACCTTCTCATTCCCTGATACGATCACAACAGGATACCCCCCTTTTAGAGAACTATCATCTGAAGATGCGCCAACTTGTTTTTCTTATATAGAGGAGCTGCCGCGCTTTTGCACGCGGCAGCTCCTCTTATAGTATTGAAAAAACAGAGCGGAATACAATGGGTATTCCGCTCTGTGCCTATGCATATGATATAACTCTTACCACCAGGGGCCTACACCGATTCCGATGCCGCCGCCATGATGCCAGCCGCTGCCCCATCCTACGCCGATACCAATGCCGACGGAGGGGCTCATGCCTCTGTCGCGGCCGTCGTCGGCCGTATCGATAATGGAGACGGTTTCCGTAAAGGTGCGCGTCGCCGAGCCGATCTTCAAGTCGACGACGATGTCCGTCTTGCCGGCGCTGACGGGGACGATATTCATTTTATCGGAGATTTGCGCCACGTTGGCGTTCAAGCTGGTCAGCTTGATGTCGTAGGGGAGCATGCCCGGCACGTGAACCCGGATGATGCCGTAGCTGCCCAAGGCGATTTTCTTGGGATAGACGACGATTTCCGTCTTTTTCAACAGATTTTCTGCGCTGCCGTAAATCATCACCGCGTCGCCTGTCGGGTCGAGACGCCATACGCAGCTTTCATCCTTGGCGAAGAAGTAATTTCCCTTCTGAACGTGCGTATTCGTATCGTAGGCTTTGACGTGATAAAAATAGTCGTGAGTCAGCTTCTTTTCAATTCGGAAATAATAGTCTCCCGAAAGGCCCGACGCCTCGGAAGGAAGATTTTGCAGAAGGGCTGTAATCTTATCATACGTACTGCCCTTCGTAATGTAATAGTCGTCCAATGTTTCCATACGGACCGACGGGTCGATCTGTACGGCTGCCCATGCCGGCGCGGCGGCAAAGGCGGAGAAGCTGCCTAAGCAGCACAATACGCTGAGTACTAACGCAGGCCATTTCATACAAAATCCCTCCTTTAACGAAGCATAGAATTACCGTTTCATGCAATGAATACCTTCCAGACGGTTCAGCGCTTCATAGAGCGTTTCGTCCTTGACGGCAAATTGAAGGCGGACAAGGTTGTGTACGTCTTCGTGGAAAAAGGTCGAGCCGGGCACGAGGGCTACGCCCAGTTTCCGGATCAAGTCCTCGCAGAAGGCCGTATCGTCGTCGTAGCCGTATTCCGAAATATCCATCAGCATGTAAAAGGCCCCCTGAGGCACGTTGTGGGGAATGCCGATGGCGTCGAGGCCCTTCATGACGATGTCGCGCTTCTTCGTATATACTTCCCGCAGCCCTTCGTAATAGGACCGGTCGAAGCCGAGGCTGGTCACAGCCGCTTCCTGGAGCGGGCTCGGCGCGCTGATGGTCATGAACATGTGGAGCTGCCGCAGCGCCGCGGCCAGATGAGGCGGCGCGAAGATGTAGCCGACGCGCCATCCCGTAATCGAATAGGTCTTCGACAAGGAACCGCAAGATATGGTCCGTTCGTACATGCCTGGCAAATTGGAAAAGTACGTATATTCCGTCGGCTTATACACGATGTGCTCGTATACTTCATCGACGATGGCAAAGGCATCGTATTTCTGCACCAAGCCGGCGATGATTTCCAGCTCGGCCTTGGAAAATACCTTGCCGCAGGGATTGGACGGATTGCAGAGGATGATCGCCTTCGGATGCTGCCGGAAGGCGTCTTCCAGCACGTCGGCGTCGAAGGTAAAGTCCGGCTGCCGGAGAGGCACGTAAATGGGCTCGCCGCCGGCCAGCAGCACGTCCGTGCCGTAGGCTTCATAGAAGGGCGAAAATACGACGACCTTATCTCCCGGGTCGACGAGGGCCATCATCGTCGTCATCAGGGCCTCCGTACCGCCGCAGGTGACGACGACTTCCTGTTCCGAGTCCAGCGTCTGGCCAGAAAAGGTCCTGCGGTAGTTCGCCAGGGCCTGCCGCAGGTTCTGGGCGCCACTGTCTATACTGTATTGGTGCGGCCCCTGGGCGGCTATATCCTTCAGGCGGTTCCGCAGGGCTTCCGGCGGGGGAAAATCGGGAAAGCCTTCCGATAAGTTAATCGCCTCGTACCTTTCGGCCATGTGGGAAATTCTGGCAATGGCCGATTCGGAAAACAAGGAAATTCGTTTCGATATATTCGGCATAGACACATCCTCCTATAAGTCCAGATTCCGCACCTTCTTGGCGTTTTCCTGAATGAATTGACGGCGCGGTTCGACCTTGTCGCCCATGAGGACCGAGAAAATGCGGTCCGCTTCTACGGCGTCTTCGAGGTGGACCTGGAGCATCGTGCGGTTCTGGGGATCCATCGTCGTTTCCCAGAGCTGCTCCGGATTCATTTCGCCGAGGCCCTTATAGCGCTGAACGACGACGCTGCTGTCGCGGCCCAGCTCGTCGAGCTTGGCGTTCATCGCTTCGTCCGTGTAGTAATACCAGACCTGTTTGCCCTTGCGCACCTGATACAGGGGCGGCTGGGCGATGTATATATGGCCTTCCGTAATGAGAGGCTTCATAAAGCGGTAGAAGAACGTCAGCAGGAGCGTGCGGATATGGGCTCCGTCGACGTCGGCATCGGTCATGATGATGATCTTATCGTAGCGCCGCTTGCTGATGTCGAATTCTTCGCCGATGCCCGTGCCGAAGGCCGTAATCATGGAGCGGATTTCTTCGTTGGCCAGGATCTTGTCCAGACGGGCCTTTTCGACGTTGATGATCTTGCCGCGGAGCGGTAAGATGGCCTGGAATTTCCGGTCCCGGCCCTGTTTGGCCGAGCCGCCGGCCGAATCGCCTTCGACCAGGTAGATTTCCGTCATGGCGGCGTTCTTTTCCGAGCAGTCGGCCAGTTTGCCCGGCAAGCTGCTGATTTCCAGGGCGTTTTTACGGCGCGTCAGGTCGCGGGCGTGGCGGGCGGCCTGGCGGGCTCTGGCTGCGGAAATCGCCTTATTGACAATGGACTTGGCTTCGCCGGGATGTTCTTCGAAAAATTCCTTCAATCCGTCGGACACGATGTTGTCGACGATCCCCTTGACTTCGCTGTTGCCCAGCTTCGTCTTCGTCTGCCCTTCGAACTGCGGTTCCCGTACCTTGACGCTGACGATAGCCGTCAGGCCTTCGCGCACGTCTTCACCGGACAGGTTTTCCTCCTTGTCCTTCAGCAGTCCCGCCGTACGGCCGTAGTCGTTGATCGTACGGGTCAGGCCAGAACGGAAGCCGCTCAGGTGGGTGCCCCCTTCTTCCGTAAAGATGTCGTTGACGAAGGTCAGGATATTTTCGCTGTAGCCGTCGTTGTACTGCATGGCGATGTCCACGAGGACCTTGTTCTTTTCGCCTTCCAGCGTAATGACCGTCGGGTTGACGGCTTCCTTGTTTTCGTTCAGAAATTCCACGAAGGACGTGAGGCCCCCTTCGTAGCAGTAGACTTCGCTGCGCCCTTCGCCGCGCTTATCCGTCAGGGTAATGTGCAGGCCCTTGTTCAGGAAAGCCAGCTCGCGGAGGCGCGTCTTCAGCGTGTCAAAGTCGTAGGTCGTATCGGGGAAAATGTCCCCGTCGGGCTTAAAACTTACCTTAGTGCCCGTTTCTTCGCCCCGTTCCATGGGACGAACTTTTTTGAGCGGTTCCGCCGTCAGGCCCCGGGCGAAGGAGATGTTCCACAAATACCCGTCGCGCTTGACTTCGACCTTCGTCCACAGGCTCAGGGCGTTGACGACGGATATGCCGACGCCGTGCAGGCCGCCGGAAATGGGATAGCCGTCGCCGCCGAATTTGCCGCCGGCGTGAAGCACCGTCAGTACGACTTCGACGGCAGGCTTGCCGATCTTATGCATGGCTACGGGAATGCCGCGGCCGTTGTCGACGACGGTAATGCTGTTGTCAGCTTCAATCGTCACTTCAATGTGCGTGCAGTATCCTGCCAGCGCTTCGTCGATACTGTTGTCGACGACTTCATATACTAAATGATGGAGACCGCGCAGAGACGTGCTCCCTATATACATACCAGGACGCTTGCGAACGGCTTCCAGGCCTTCCAGGACCTGAATCTGTTCTGCGCCATAATTTACTTTTTTATCTTGCGGCATGCAGCAATTCCTCCTATTCAAACATACTTAACATCTTATTATACAGCAAATCCCCCTGGGATAGCTAGTTTACAATCGCTGCACGGGCCCTTTTGACGAAAACAGTCGTTTATACCGCCCGATAATCGTTTCCAGCGTAATGGGCGAAGCGTAAATGCATTCCTCCGTTACGATGTAGCAGCGAATCTGCCCTTCGTCCATGCCGTCGAGCAGCACGAGGGGGCGGTAATACTGCCGCAGCGGGTTCGACTTGTTCATTTTTCGCGGATGGGCCTTGAACATCGCGACAATGCGGCGTATGTCAATCATTTTCTGTCCGCCTATGTGAAGATACATCGCCTTTTCTCCTGTATTTTTCCGTTAAATTGCGAATAAACGCGTCGGTCATCTCTGTCGGATTCCGCCGCGTAATCAGCAGGGCCAGCATCATATCGTCTTCCGGCGTATCGCAGCCGTGGTAAATGCGCTCCATGTATTTATAAATGCACTCGCGCCGCACCTCGTTGTACAATTCCTCGTACAGCCGTCCCTCGTCTCCGATCATGCCGTAGGCCTTTAATTCGTCCAGCGTCAGCCAGGGCATGGCCATGACCGTGGCATAGACGGCTTTTTTCTTTTCCTGACGGGCCCGGAGCCGGCAGATAAAGCACAGCTCCTCTCCCTTTTCCAGCCACCGCCCGCACGACGGGCACTGCCGGACGCCTGCCGCCCGGTACGCCGTCTGCCGTTTCGCCTGGGCGAAGCGCAGCTGGGCCATTTTTTCCTGGATGGCCTCGGGAAGGGCTGCCGTCTCCTGCCGGATGCGCTGCACCGTTTCTTCCGAAAGCCGCGCGTTCCCCGCGCTGACAAAGAAACCTTCCTCTTCTTCGCCGGCAGTATTGGCGTACGTGACAACGGCAGGCTTTCGGCCGCTCCGCACGAAACGGATGTCCGTGACGAAGGGTTCCTTGATGTACTCATTGATAGCGTCGACGATTTTTTTCTTATACATGAACAGCTGGTTCATCCATACGGAATTCAGTACAGCGACCTGCACGACGGACTCGTCGAAGCCCTGAATATAGGAATATTTGGCAATTTGAGGGCCGACGATGGTCTTCCAGTCCAGCTTCGCCTGATACAGCTTATAGGGGACGAGAAGGCGGTTCCGTTCCAATATTTTAGGAATGGAAAGGCCGGCCTTCTCCATCTTATGATTCCGTTCCTCCATGGGATATTACCTTTCCCTGCGCAATGCAGATATGACAGCAGCCGGCCATGGATTCAAAAATCAGCGGCTCCGTCGTCGTAATAAAGGTCTGTATCCGGCCGCGCACAAAATCCAGCAGGGCCTGCCGTCGTCCGGCGTCGAGCTCGCTCATCACGTCGTCCAGCAGCAGGACGGGATACTCGCCCGTCTCGGATTTCATATATTCCAGTTCCGACAGCTTTAGAGCTAGTACGGCTGTCCGCTGCTGCCCCTGGGAGCCGTATTTTTTTAAATCGGCTCCGCCTACGGCCAGGGACAGGTCGTCCCGATGAGGTCCTATCGACGTGGACATGCGGTATATGTCGTCCTGCCGATGCTCCTGCAGCAGGTCGTAATAGGTCTGGGCGTCGGTAATACCGCCTGCCCCGTCGCTATAAGGCTGCACGTAGTCCATCGTCAGCAGCTCCGAGCCTCCCGTCAGGCGGCGGTGAATCACGCCGGCCAGAAAGCTCATCTTCCGCAGGGCGTCGAGGCGCCGCCGCACGATTGCCGCGGCAAAGGAAGCGATCTGCCGGTCCCATTCCTCCAGCGACGCCCGGCCTTCGTATTTCATCTGCTTCAGCAGCAGGTTCCGCTGCGATACGGCCCGGTTGTACTGCAGCAGCAGGCGGTAATAGGCCGGATTGACCTGGGATATTTCCATATCCATAAACCGCCGCCGCAGGGACGGGCTGCCCTTGATCAGCTGCAAATCTTCCGGTGAAAACAAGACCTCGTTCAGCGTCCCGACCAGTTCCTTCTGAGAGACCTTCGTCTCGTTCACCCATAATTCCTTTTTGCTCGTCTTCGATAAGATGACCTTGATCTGCTGGGCGACGCCGCTGCGGACAAAATCCAGGATGACGCTGCCTTCGCCGCAGTCCCACTGGATCAAGTCCGTATCGGCTATCCCCTTATAGGATTTTCCTATACCTCCCAGGTACAGGGCTTCCAGCAAATTCGTCTTACCTTGTCCATTCTGACCATACAATAAAATGATCGACTTAGGAAAGGTTATCGTTTCCTGTGTATAGTTTCTGAATTGATGAAGCCGTACAGACTGTATATTCATACTTATGCACCAACGATTTCATACGTCCCGATGCCCTTGATTTCTACGATGTCGCCGGCATGAAGCTTTTTCCGCTTTGCCGAGCATAGTTCGCCGTTGACAAAAATCCGCTGTTCGTCCAGCAAAAAGCGGATTTCGCCGCCGCTCTGCAAGATGCTGGCCCACTTTAAAAACTGGTCCAGCTGTATCATTTCCGTTTCAATTTTTACCTTTTCCATTATTTTGTCCTCATCGGCGTCACGACGAATACGCTCGCTTCGTTCCCTTTATCCTGTACCAGCATGGGGCTGTTTTGCCGCGTATTTAACACGACTTCGTCGTCGTGGCAGTGTTTTAAAATATCTAAAATAAACTTGCCGTTAAAGGAAATTTCCAACGGCTCCCCGGTCATTTGGCAGGCAACGTAGTCTTCGATGGTGCCGTAGTCGGGGTTCTGGCTCATGAGATGGATTTCCCCGTCGCCGAATACGAAGTTGATGACGTTGTACTGAGCGTCCTTGGCGACGATGGAGGCCCGTTCGACGGCTCCCGTAAATTCGCTGCGGCCGACGGTGATGCTGCACTGGAAGTCCGTCGGGATGACGCGGCGGTAGTTGGGGAATTCCCCTTCAATCAGGCGGGTGCGGATGTAGACGTTGCCGAACTTAATGGCTAAATAGCTGCGGACCGCTGTAATTTCCACCGCTTCAGGAATGTCCGTCGGCAGCTGGCGGGAAATTTCCGTGAGCAGCCGGCTGGGAATGACGGCCTGGAGGGGATTTTCAATCGGACTATCCAGGGGCGCCGTCTTCAGCGCCAGCCTGTGGGTGTCCGTAGCGACCATGGAAATCGTATCGCCCTGAACGTCCAGATAGGTACCCATAAAGATGGGCCGGGCTACGTCCGTCGCGCAGGCGTAAGACGTATTGTCGATGAGATCCTTTAATACGACGCTGGTCGTCGTAAAGTGGGAATAGCCGTTTTCCAGGATTTCCACTTCGTTGAAGTCGTTGGGATTCATGGTCAGGCATTCAAATTTCAGCTTGCCGCCTTTGATGATCATCTGGGTGTCGGCGTCTTTTTTGGTAATTTCGATTTCGTCGCTGGGAAGCTTGCGCGTCAGCTCCATTAAGTACGGGTTGGCAACGAAGGCTTCGCCTTTTTCTTCGATGATGCCGGGAACAATGGTTTTGATTCCCATATCGTAGTCGTTGGCCTGAAATTCGATTACGTCGTTCATGGCCTTGATAAGCAGGCCGTTTTCTGAGGTCAGGTTGTTGTTTTTATTCTGGGCGACCTTTTGGACGGTCTGAAGGCCTTTGTTTAAATCTTCCTTTTTTAAGATAAGTTTCATGGGTGTATCCCCTTTTCTGCGTTTAGTTTTTTAATTGAAGTAAGTTAAAAGAGTAGAAGAAGTAGTAGTAGAGGGTGTGGATAGTGTGGAAAACTGGGGAAAACTCTGAATTTTCAGCTATGCACAGCTGTGTATAACCTGTGTATAATTCATGCCTGCCTATCCACAAATTCACTTTTCTTCCGCAAATTTTCGCTGTCCACAAACTATCTACAGACTATGCACTTACTTGTCCACGTCTAAAATCTTCTCTTTCAGCCGCTCGATCATTTCCTTGAAGGTGTCGCTGTCGTTCATCATCTTGGTAATTTTTTCGCAGGCGTGCATGACCGTCGTATGATCGCGGCCGCTGAAGGCCGTGCCGATGTGAGGGTACGTATTCCCTGTCAGCTCGCGGCATAAGTACATAGCTACCTGCCGGGCCAAAGCGATATTTTTCGTCCGCTTCTTGCCCATGAGCTCGTTGTAGTTTACGCTGTAAAACCGGCAGACCGAACTGGTGATTTCGTCGATGGTGATGTACTTCTTTTCTTCCTTTTCCGCAACCAGGTATTTCAGGGCCCGCTGCGTCAGCGACAAGGTCACGTCGTTTTTTTCAATGGAAGCCATAGACAGGACGTTGTTGTACGCGCCGTACAGGTCGCGGATATTGTCGCTGACGTTGGCGGCGATGTAGTTGATGGCGTCCTTGTCGATGTTGATTTTTTCCTTTTGGGCCCAGGTCCGCAGAATCGCCGTCCGCGTTTCCAGATCCGGCGGCTCGATGCCCGTCACCGTGCCGCTCTGGAAGCGCGAGCGCAGGCGGTCTTCCAGGCTTTTAATATCCAGGGGCGGCCGGTCGCTGGTAAATACCATCTGCTTTTGACCCTGATAGAGCTTGTTGAAGGTGTGGAAAAACTCTTCCTTCGAGCTGTCCTTGTCGCCCTGTCCTAAGAACTGGATATCGTCGACGAGGAGGACGTCGATGTTGCGGTACTGCTGGCGGAAGTTTTCCGTGTTTTTATCCTGTATGGCCTGGATGAAATCGTTGACGAAGTCTTCGCTCGTAATGCAGCGCAGGCGCATGTGGGGGAAGTTTTTCAGAATCTGGTGGCCGATGGCGTGCATGAGGTGGGTCTTGCCCAGGCCGCTGCCGCCGTATATATATAAGGGATTATATTTCTTGGCCGGCGCTTCCGCCACGCTGGCGGCGATGGAATAGGCGATGCGGTTGCTGTTGCCGACGATGAAATTGTCGAAGGTATAATTGGGAATGAGGTTGTCTTCCGTCGTCGGTTCTTCCGGCGGCGGCGAGATCGATTCGTTCGCTTCCTTGACCATGACGGCCTTCGGCTCGGGCTCCGCCTTTTTCTTTGGCGGCGCTTTCGGCAAGTCTTCGTCGGAAAACAGAGTGTCCTTATATAAATCGTCCGTTTCCGCTGGCTTTGCCGGTTCCGCGGCGGGGGCGTTCATATCTTCCAACTTGACCGTCGTAGGCCTCCCCGTGACGGCTTCGGCGGCTTCGTTGAGCTGATCGGCATAATTCTTATTGACGAAATTGCATACGAATTTCTGCGCCGCCGCCAGTACGAGGACGTCGTTTTCGTAGGACGTCGGGATGAGGGACGAGACGAACCACGTTTCGTAAATCGGTTTTGGCAGAACCTTTTTCAGCTGTTCCAGCATTCCCGCCCATAATGTAGCTAGATCCATTGATTCCATAATAGCAAAGTCCTTCCCGCATAATATTGTGGATATGTGCGTTGCAGCACAATGTGGATAAGTGCGCATTTAGAGGCTGAAAAAAGCGGAAACGCGATAAATATCGAATTTCCGGCCTGATTTTGATTTATCCACACATTGTGAACAACCTGTTGATAACTGAACTTTTTATCCACACATCTGATTACATTGTACAACAAAATCCTCGAAAAATACATAGAAACAGCTGAATTTGTCAAAAAATTCATAATGCCATTCTCTCTCGTCCTCTGTTCATACCGTAAACAGAATCCTTCTTCGCAAGGATAATTGGGGATATGTTTACGGCCATATTGTGGATATAGTGCATAACTCGATTTGAAAGAAGGGAGAAACGCCAGTATATACCTGGGCTTATAGGTATTTTCTACTTGTCCACATTTTGTGAACAACGTGTTGATAACTTGCCATGCTGTCCACAATGCATGTGGAAACATCTTTCCATGAGAATTTCCTCCCTCTGACAGCTTCAGTATAGCAAAGGGCGGCGACACCCTGTGCCGCCATGTACAAACGGTATACGTTCACGACGCTGTCCCTATGACAAATGCGGCATCATCGCCGCGATTCCGGAAAAAACGATTGACAGCCCTATCCTTTTTGAATATAATTATGCTGTTATGGTGTAAGTTCATCTACTGTTGATTGAGACAAAGGAGGTGCCTATCGTGAAACAGACATATCAGCCGAATACGCTGTGGAGAAAAAGAACGCACGGCTTCCGTGAAAGAATGAAAACCAAAGGCGGCCGCATGGTTTTGAAAAGACGCCGTTTGAAAGGCAGAAAGAGACTCTCCGCGTAATTATTACAAGATGAACAGAAAAGTTCCGCTAAGGAATTTTTCTGTTCTTCTGGCATTTTCGGGACAATAACGTATGTATGAGTTAAAAAAAGAAAAAAGGCTGTGCAAAAATCGGGAATATCAGGTTGTGTACCGACGGGGAAAATCCTATGTGAACCGCTTGGCCGTCTTGTACGTCTTGAAGCGGTCGCCTAAGCAGCCGGCCCGCATCGGCTTCGTAACGGGCAAGAAAATCGGCTGCGCCGTAGAGCGGAACCGCTGCCGGCGCCTGATGAAAGAGGTATACCGCCTTCATCAGTTCGAGCTGGCAAACGGCGTCGACTTGGTGCTTATCGGACGCAGCAGCCTGAAATACGCCGGATACGCCCAGGCGGAACGAAGCATCCTGCAGCTGTTCCGACAGGCCGGGATATTGCGAAAGAACGAGATGCCATGAAAAGATGTTTCATCATTCTAATACGGTTTTATCAGCTTTGTATATCACCATTAAAACCGCCGTGCTGCCGGTTTTACCCTACTTGTTCTGCTTACGCTATCGAGGCGCTGCAGAAATACGGCGCTGTGAAGGGGAGTTATTTAGCAGTCAGGCGCATTTTGAGATGCCATCCCTTTCATAAAGGCGGATATGATCCTGTGCCGTAAGTATCAGGCAGATGAAATAGAGGCTGCCTGCTGGTATTTTATCCTTGACTGGAGTTGAGAATATTGGATTTTTTTAGTGGAATAATGGATTTTCTCAGTGGCATCATGACCACGTTTATGGATTATTGCTATGCCTTTACGCAGAGCATCGGATATCCCAGCTACGGTTTGGCCATCATCATCCTGACGCTGGTAATCAAGCTGGCCCTCTCGCCTCTTACGGCCAAGCAGATTCGTTCCATGGAAGGCATGCAGACCCTGCAGCCGAAGATTAAAGAATTACAGCAGAAATATAAAGGCAATCAGAAAAAGCTTCAGGAAGAAATGGCGAAGCTGTACAAGCAGACCGGCGTCAATCCCCTGTCCGGCTGCCTGCCGATCCTGATTCAGATGCCTTTCCTCATCGCGATTTTTTACGCCCTTCGCTCCTACCCTTACGATCCGGCGTACGAAAGCTTTTTATGGCTGCCCAGCTTAGGCGCGGCCGACCCGACGTATATCATGCCGATTTTATCCGCTGCGTCTACCTACGTCATCCAGAAACAGATGTCGGGCACGCAGGTAGCGGCTTCGGAAGCGCAGGAAAAGCAGCAGAAAATCATGCGCGTCATCATGCCGCTGTTTATCGGCTGGATCAGCTTGAGCTTCCCCAGCGGCCTGGTTATTTACTGGTTCCTTTCCAACGTGTTCCAGTGGGCCCAGCAGATGATTATGTTCCGTAATAAGGGAAAGGGTGCAAAAGCATGAGAACCATTGAAGCGACAGGAAAAACGATAGAAGACGCAGTCCGTTCCGGCCTGGTCCGCCTCGGATTGATGGAAGAAGAAGTGACGATCGAAGTACTGGCCGAACCGAAAAGCGGCTTTCTTGGCTTTGGCAGCAAGCCGGCTAAGGTACGCCTGACGGAAAAGGCCAGAAAGACTGCTCCGATTTACGATATTGAAGAAGAAGAGCGGAAAGCCGCACCTCCGGCGGAACCTAAGGCGGCAGAAGCTGCGCAGGCCGAAGCCGTGACGGCGGAAGCGCCGGAAGAACCGGTCGAAGAGCCGGCTGCCGACGAAGCTGAACCGGCAGAGGAAACCTTTACGGCTGAAGAAGCGGCCGCCAAGGCCAAGGCCTTCCTGCAGGACGTGCTGCGCAACATGGGCATCGACGTGATGATCGAAAAGATGATCAAATCCGATAAAATCATCCTTCACCTGCACGGCAAGAACCTGGGCATCCTCATCGGCAAGCACGGCCAGACGCTGGACGCCCTTCAGTATTTGACGAACTTGACGACTAATCAGGGCGAAGAAACGCGCCATTTCATCATGCTGGACGTAGAAAACTACCGCCAGCGCCGAGAAGAAACGCTGAAGCAGCTGGCCGTACGGTTGGCTGGACGGGTTAAACGCAGCGGCGAAAAGGTCGTCCTCGAGCCGATGAACGGCTACGAACGCAAGATTATCCACGTCGCGCTTCAGAACGAAGCCCATGTGCGGACGGAAAGCGAAGGCCAGGACCCGTATCGCCACGTGGTTATTTATTACGAAAAATAAGCTTGAATATGACACGGCAGTGAGTCGGCAGCTATGAGCGGACGAGTCACTGGTACAATAAAAACCGGCGCCGCAGCGCCGGTTTTTTTGAAAGGAGCGTTCACTGTGTACGATACAACCGATACGATAGCCGCCATCGCCACGCCGCTGGGCGAAAGCGGCATCGGCGTCATCCGAATCAGCGGAAGCAAGGCCTACGACGTAGGCGACGCGATTTTTAAGAGCAAATCTTCCCTTCCCTTAGCGCAGCGGCGCGATCGGTCCATACAGTACGGCCTTATCGTCGACGACGACGGCAAAGCGGTGGACGAAGTCATCTTGCTCATCATGAAGGGGCCCCGCTCGTATACGGCGGAGGACGTACTGGAAATACAATGCCATGGCGGCCGCCAGTCCCTGAGCGAAATCTTAGGACTGGTCCTGCGCCACGGCGCGCGGCTGGCCAATCCCGGCGAATTTACCCAGCGGGCCTTTGTCAACGGCCGCCTCGACCTGGCTCAGGCCGAGGCCGTCATGGACGTCATTCAGGCCAAGAGCGCCCAGGGCCTGACCAGCGCCGTCAGCCAGCTTGAAGGCCGCCTGTCCCGGGTCGTCGGCGACATGCGCCTCCACCTGACCGACTTTATCACGCGGCTGGAAGTAACCGTCGATTATCCCGAAGAAGACCTGGAGGACATAGAAGTGCCCGATATTGCCGGCGCTATCCGGGAGATGGAGCGGCGTCTGGACGATATGCTGGCCGAGTCCAAAAGCGGCCGCATGATGCGGGACGGCGTCATGGCGGCCATCGCCGGCACGCCTAACGCCGGAAAGTCGAGCCTGCTCAACCGCTTTTTGGAAACGGAACGGGCCATTGTCACCGACGTGCCGGGTACGACGCGCGACGTCATCGAAGAATGGATTTCCATACAGGGCGTGCCGATCTGCCTTGTCGATACGGCCGGCATCCGCAGCACCGACGATACGGTCGAGCAAATCGGCGTGCGCCGGGCGAAGGAATACATGGATCGGGCCGATATTATCCTCGTCGTCGTCGACCAGTCCCGGCCTTTGCAGGAAGAAGACCGGCAGATTTTGGAAACGGCCAGAGGCAGGCAGGCCCTGATCGTATTGAATAAGGAAGACTTGCAGCCGGCCTTTGAAACGGAAGAACTGCAGTCCTACGGGCTGCCCATCCTTTCGATTTCCGCCAGTACGGGAGCCGGCATGGGAGCATTGAAGGACGCCATGCTGTCGCTGGCCCTGAAGCAGGGGCTGACGGCGGCCCAGAGCGCCCTGCTGGCCAATACGCGCCATATCGAGCTGGTCCGGCAAAGCCGCGAAGCCCTGCAGCGGGCCCTGGACACGATAGAAGCAGGCATGCCCGTCGACTGTGCTATCGTCGATATCCGCGAAGCCTGGGAGCTCCTGGGTTCTATTACGGGCGATACGGTCCACGACGACATCATAGAAGAAATATTCAGCAGATTTTGTTTAGGTAAGTAGAAAAAGGGTGAAATCATGTTTGTAGTCGATACATACGACGTCATCGTCGTCGGCGCAGGCCATGCAGGCTGTGAAGCGGCCCTGGCCAGCGCGCGGTTAGGCGCGCGGACCCTCGTCGCGACGCTTAATTTAGATAATATCGCCCTCATGCCCTGCAATCCCGCCGTAGGCGGCCCCGGCAAGAGCCACCTCGTACGGGAAATTGATGCGCTGGGCGGCGAAATGGGCATCAATACGGATAAGACGTGCATCCAAATGCGCATGCTCAACACGGGCAAGGGGCCGGCCGTCTATTCCCTGCGGGCCCAGTCCGATAAGAAGATGTACCAGATGACCATGACCCAGGTGCTGGAAAATCAGGAACATCTGGACGTCAAGCAGCTCATGATTACAGATATCCAGATGGAAAACGGCGCCGTTACGGGCGTCGTCACGGAAATGGGCGAAGTGTACAAGGCGAAATGCGTCATCCTGGCGACGGGGACCTATTTAAAGGGAAAAATCATTACAGGCGAATGCGTCTATTCCGGCGGCCCCATGGGACAGCGGTCTGCAGAAGACCTGTCTGATTCCCTGCTGGCAGCGGCCATCAAGCTTATGCGCTTTAAGACGGGCACGCCGGCCCGCGTCGACCGCCGCACCTTGCGGACGGAAGAAATGCAGAAGCAGGAAGGCGACGAACAGGGCCACGCCTTTTCCTTTTTGTCCGAACGGAAGAACCGCAACAAGGAATGCTGCTGGCTGACCTTTACCAATGAGGAAACGCACCGCATCATTCGGGAAAACCTCGACAGGGCGCCCATGTGCAACGGCGTCATCCAGGGCGTCGGCCCGCGCTACTGCCCGTCTATCGAATCGAAAATCGTCCGCTTTGCCGATAAGAAGCGACATCAGCTCTTCGTCGAGCCCGAAGGGGAAATGACTGAAGAAATGTACGTCCAAGGGATGAGCACTAGCCTTCCCGTCGACGTGCAGTACGCCTTCCTGCGGACGATTCCCGGCTTGGAAGACGTGCGGATCATGCGCCCCGGCTACGCCATCGAATACGACTGCCTGGACCCGACGCAGCTGACGCCGTCGCTGGAAACGAAGGCCATCAGCGGCCTCTTTTCGGCAGGCCAGTCCAACGGCACCAGCGGCTATGAGGAAGCGGCGGCCCAGGGCCTCATGGCCGGCATCAACGCGGCCCGCAAGGTACAGGGCAAGGAGCCCTTTATCCTCACCCGCTCGGAAGCCTATATCGGCGTCCTCATCGACGATTTGGTCACTAAAGGCACTAACGAGCCGTACCGCATGATGACCAGCCGCTCGGAATACCGCCTCATCTTGCGGCAGGACAACGCCGACCTGCGCCTGACCCAGAAGGGCTACGACATCGGCCTGGTCACGCAGGAACGGTACGACGCCTTTATAGAGAAGAAAGAAGCCGTCGAAGCGGGACTGGAGGCGCTGAAGGCCCTGCCCGTCACGCCGACAAAGGAAAATCAGGAAAAGCTGGCTTCTATTGGCACGGCTCCCGTCCGCACCGGCCTCAAGGCTTACGATTTGCTGCGGCGCAACGAAGTGACCTACCATACTCTGAGCCAGGTATTTCCCCTGCCGCAGCTGGCCGACGACGTATGCGAGGAAATCGAGATCATGGTCAAGTACGAGGGATATATCAACCGCCAGCTGGAACAGGTGGAAAAGATGAACCGCCTGGAAAAGAAGCTGATGCCGGAAGATATCGTATACGCCGACATCGATACCCTGTCGGGCGAAGCGCGGCAGAAGCTGGACGCCATACGGCCCCGCTCCTTAGGGCAGGCCAGCCGCATCTCCGGCGTATCGCCGGCGGATATTACGGCCCTGCTCATCGTGCTGGAACAGCGCCAGCGGGAGGAAAGCCATGTTTAGAGACGAACTCATCGCGGCGGCGAAGGACTTTGGCCTGGCCCTGACGGCAGAGCAAATCGACCGATTCTGCCTGTTTGCAGAGCGCCTGGTCGAGACGAATAAGGTCATGAACCTGACGGCCCTTACGGAGCCGGCCGACGTAGCCGTAAAGCATATGATAGACAGCCTGTCGTGCTATGACGCGGAGTGGTTTCCCGAAGGGGCCTCCGTCCTGGATCTCGGCACGGGAGCCGGCTTTCCCGGCCTGCCCCTGCTCATCTACCGGCCCGATTTGAAGGTGACCTTTTTCGATTCCCTGCAGAAGCGGCTGACGTTTTTACAGGGCGTGACGGCAGAGCTGGGCTTGCCGGCTTCCTTCCTGCACGGCCGGGCCGAGGAAATGGCCCACAAAGAGGAATACAGGGAACGCTTCGATATCGTGACCAGCCGGGCTGTAGCCCGCCTGCAGATATTGGCCGAATGGGCCCTTCCCTATACGGCTCGCCAAGGCATATTTATCTCCTTAAAAGGCGCCCAGTACGAGGAAGAGCTGGCCGAAGCCCAAAAGGCCCTGTCCATCCTCGGCGGCGCGGTGGCGGAAGTCCGCCCCGTCCATTTGCCGGGGCTGGATGACAAGCGGGCCGTCCTGTATATCAAAAAGACGAAGAAATGTCCGGCCAAATACCCGCGCAAGCCGAAAATGGCCGCTAAAAATCCGTTGTAATCATCTATAAGTTTATGCTCAAGGGAGGCATGTATCATGTCTTTAAAGAAAACAATCTTAGCTGCGCTGACTGCCTGCGTAGCCCTATCTTCCATAGCCTTCGCCGAAAATCCGGAATCGCCGGCAGTAGCGGCTCAGGCCGCCTACGTCATGGACGCCGATACGGGCGACGAGCTGTACGCCAAACAGCCTGACCTGAGAGGATATCCCGGCAGTACGACGAAGATGATGACCTGTATCGTCGCCTTGGAAAACGGACAAGGCATCATGGATAAGACGATTCGCATTACCGATAAGGCCCTGAGCGTCGAAAGCGATGCCTCTGTCCTCGGCCTGCAGCAGGGCGACCAGATTACCCTGCGCAACGCCCTGACGGGCATGATGCTCGTGTCGGGCTGCGATGCCGCCGTGGCCATTGCGGAAACGGTTGAGCCGACGGAAGATGCCTTCGTCGCAAAAATGAACGCGAAGGCGGCGGCTCTCGGTGCGACCCATACGCATTTCGTCAATCCCCACGGCCTTCCCGACGCCAATCACTATTCGACGGCCCGGGATCTGGCCAAAATTGGGGCTTACGGCATGAAGCTGCCGGCCTTCCGGGATATGGTCAAGCGCAGTACCTTTGACATGCCCTACGTCGACGGCAGCTATAAGCATTGCGTTTCGACGAACGAATTCCTGACTAGCGGGTTCCCCGGAGCAAACGGCATTAAAACCGGCACGACGAATGCCGGCGGGCCGTGCCTCGTCGTTTCGGCGACTCAGAACGGGCGGACGGTCATCGCGGCTATCATGAATTCGGAGGACCGCTACGGCGATGCCCAGGCCCTGATGAAATACGGCTTTTCCGTATTGAAGCCCCTGGAAAACGTCTACATCATCCGCAAGGCCCCGGCAGGTCAGACGCTGACCGAATTGGGCCGGCAGCAGATGGAGCAGGCCAAGGCTGCGGCGGACGCCAAGGCTAAGAGTAAAGCCGCGCAGGAAACAGCTTACGGAACGGACGCCGATACGGCCGACATGGCTGCGGCAGCTGTGAAAAAATCTGCATAATTCTTGACAGGTATGCTCTAAATCCGTATAATCATATCATAACAACGTACCTATACAGTGCAGGACTGACGGAATGAAGTGGAATAACCACGTGGACTGCACGGTGACATACACGCCGACCGTCTGGGCAAGAGTACATCTATTCTTTGTCCAGCCGGCCGGCTTTTTGTATTGCCGCGGCGGGACAAGTCAAAGGAGACGATATCATGAAGAGAAATCGCTGGCTCATTGCCCTGTCCGCCATGGGAATTCATATCTGCATCGGCAGCGTCTACGCCTGGAGCGTCTTGACCAAACCCATTATGGAATCGATGGGCTTTACGCTCCAGCAGACGACGTGGACCTTTTCGCTGGCTATCTTGTTTTTAGGTTTGTCTGCCGGATGCCTGGGAAGCTTCGTCCAAAAGGCCGGCCCCCGCAAGTCGGGCCTCGTGTCGACTTTATTTTTCATTTCGGCTATGTTCGGCACGGCGGCGGCCATGGAGTTCCGCAGCCTGCCGATGCTGTATCTGTTTTACGGCGTCATCGGCGGCATCGGCCTGGGGACGGGATATATTACGCCTGTCTCGACCCTGGTCAAATGGTTTCCCGACAACCGCGGCTTTGCCACAGGCCTGGCCATCATGGGCTTCGGCTTTGCCAGCATGATCGCCGGTCCGGCGATGCAGCTTCTCGTCGCTAATTTTGGCCTGGCGACGAACTTCCTCATCTTGGGCGCGGTGTATCTCGTCGTCATGACAGCCTCGTCCCTGTACTTAGCGCCGCCGAAGGACGACGAAATACCCCGTCCCGATACAGAGCTGGCGAAGCCATCCGGCCCGGTCTATGCCGATGCCATGCCGCAGTTTTCCCTGAAAGAGGCCATGAAGACCTGGCAGCTCTATACGATTTGGTGGCTCTTTTTCGTCAATATCACCTGCGGCATCGCCCTCCTGGCCGTCGCCTCGCCGATGGCCCAGGAAGTCGTCGGCATGTCGCCCATGGCTGCCGCGTCCATGGTCGGCCTCATCGGCTTTTTGAACGGCGCCGGCCGCATCGCCTGGGCGACCGTATCGGATTATATCGGCCGGGCTAATACGTACGTCCTCTTCTTCTTCATCGAGGCCCTGGCCTTCTTCAAGCTGTCGACGGAAACGAACGCTTTCAGCTTTCAAATCGTCGTGCTGCTCATCATTACCTGCTACGGCGGCGGTTTTTCCTGTATGCCGGCCTACCTCAGCGACCTGTTCGGCACCAAGGCCCTGAGCGCTATCCACGGCCGCATCCTTACCGCCTGGGGCGCCGCCGGCGTGGCCGGTCCCCTGCTCCTGTCGTGGATCAAGGAGACGACCAACAGCTACTCCATTACCCTGCAGGTCTTCTCGGCCCTCTTCGTCACGTCCCTGCTGGTCATGGCCGTCCTGAAATACAAGACGCGCCACGGCATTGCCGGTCAGGAAGCCTATTGGTCGGCGAGGAAAGCGTCTGTTAAATAAATAGATTACAAAAAAAGAAGCCGCGGCA
>NZ_SJOT01000030.1:0-33064 GCF_012027795.1 Megasphaera sp. SW808 | reverse complement strand
ATTATATGATTATAAGTTGTTCCATGTTTTTTATGCATTATATATGGTTTTATTATTTATAAGCATTGAATTTTTTCTTATAAAATGATAGAATAACGAATATAAGAATAAAGACGTATATAAGAACAATAAAAACGGGCAAAATCGACATGCTTACTAATGAAAAAATGATTGCCTTGAATGAAAAGTAATTCACTAAAGTTTTTGTATGCGGAACTTGTTTTTACATGTCATTTAGAAAAAGGAGGAACTATTACATCATGAAGAAAAACTATGTTGTAATGGATGGCAACACTGCTGCCGCATATGCATCGTATGCCTTTACGGAAGTAGCTGCCATTTTCCCCATTACGCCGTCGTCAGTTATGGCTGAAAAGGTTGACGAATGGGCTGCTAAGGGAAAGAAAAATATCTTTGGCAATACGGTTGATGTTATTCAAATGCAGTCTGAAGCAGGCGCGGCCGGCACATGCCACGGCTCGCTGCAGGCCGGCGCTCTGACGACAACCTACACGGCTTCTCAGGGCTTGCTGCTCATGATTCCGCCGATGTTCAAAATCGGCGGCGAATTCCTGCCGGGCGTATTCCACATTGCCGCCCGTACGGTCAGCGCTCACGCTCTTTCTATTTTCGGCGATCACTCCGACGTCATGGCCTGCCGTTCCACCGGCTTCGGCATGATCATGTCTTCGTCGCCGCAGGAAGTCATGGATTTGGGCGCCGTGTCGCACTTAGCGGCAATCGGCGGACGCTATGCCTTCATGCACGTATTCGACGGCTTCCGTACATCTCACGAAATGCAGCGCATCGAAGCGCTGGACTACGACGAATTGAAAAAACTCGTCGACTACGATCAGCTGAACGCCTTCCGCAAAAACGCCTTGAATCCTGAACATCCCTATGAACGCGGCACGACGGTCAATCCGGATATCTTCTTCCAGTGCAAAGAAGGGGCGAACGAAAAAATCGCTTCCATTCCCGGCGTCGTACAGCATTACATGGATGAAATCAATAAATTGACAGGCCGCGATTATAAACTCTTTAACTACTACGGCGCTCCCGATGCGGAAGAAGTTGTAGTCGTCATGTGTTCGGCGGCGGAAACGGTCCGCGACACTGTTGATTACCTCAACGCTCAGGGCAAGAAGGTCGGCATGGTACAGGTTCACTTGTATCGTCCGTTCTCCGTACAGCACTTCACCGAAGCTATTCCGGCTACGTGCAAAAAGGTTGCCGTACTGGACCGCACGAAGGAATCGGGCTCCATCGGCGAACCGCTGTACTTAGACGTACAGAGCGCCCTGATTCAGGCTGGCCGCGGCGATATCGTCGTTGTCGGCGGCCGCTACGGCTTGGCTTCCAAGGATACGACGCCGGCTCAGATCGCCGCTGTATACACGAACTTGGAACAGGCTCAGCCGAAAAACAACTTCACCATCGGCATCGTAGACGACGTAACGAATACGTCCCTGACAGACGAACCGATCAAATTGTCCTACGAAGGCCAGACAGCTGCTAAGATCTGGGGCCTCGGCGGCGACGGCACGGTTGGCGCAAACAAAAACGCCATTACCATCATCGGCTTGACGGCAGACAAATATGCCCAGGCATACTTCTCCTACGACTCCATGAAGACCGGCGGCCTGACCCAGTCGCACCTCCGCTTCGGCGATCAGCCCATCCATGCGACGTACCTCGTCGATTCGGCTGATTTCGTAGGCTGCCACGCTCCGACATACGTTCATAAATACGATACGACGGCTGAATTAAAAGACGGCGGCGTATACCTCCTGAACTGTCCCTGGACGGCGGAAGAGTTGGAAACGCAGCTGCCGGCCAAGATGAAACGCGATTTGTACAATAAACATGCTCAGTTCTACACGATCGATGCTACAAAATTAGCTGGTGAAATCGGCTTGGGCGAACGTGTCAACACGATTCTCCAGGCTGCGTTCTTCGAACTGACCAAGGTTATTCCTATCGACATGGCTGTGGAAGCGATGAAGCAAGGCAACTATGACAGCTACTTCAAAAAAGGCGGTCAGGAAATCGTCGACAAGAACAACAAAGCAGTTGACGCTGGTATCGAAGGCCTCGTAAAAGTAGAAGTTCCTGCTTCTTGGGCCAATGCTGTCGATACGCCGAAGGATCTGTCCCACTTGCCTGAATTCATTCAGGATATCGTGGAACCGATGAATCGTCAGCAGGGCGACTTTATTCCGGTATCGGTATTCAAGAAGCATGATTGCTTCGATGGCACATGGCCTCTCGGCACGACGGAATACAGCAAGCGCGGCGTAGCCATCAAGGTTCCCCACTGGAATGCTGAAGTCTGCGCGCAGTGCAACAGCTGCTCCATGGCCTGCCCCCACGCAGCTATCCGCCCGGTTCTCCTTACGGATGAAGAATTGGCCGGCGCTCCGGAAAGCTTCGTAACGGTTAAGGCGAAAGGCGCTAAGCTGTCCGATTACAACTTCCGCCTCCAGGTTTCGCCGTACGATTGCCTCGGCTGCGGCGTCTGCGTAAGCGTTTGCCCGCTGAAAGACAAGGGCGCTCTTACGATGGTTCCCATGGAAGAAGAAGCTGCCCAGCAGGATAACTTCAACCGCTTCGTTATGGACGAACAGTATCTCAAGAAGGAAGCTGTCAGCGACAAGACTGTCAAAGAACTGCAGTTTGCCAAACCGTACTTCCAATTCTCGCCGGCCTGCGCAGGCTGCGCCGAAACGACGTACATCAAGACGGTTACGCAGCTCTTCGGCAGCCGCATGTACGTTGCCAACGCGTCTGGCTGCTCCTCCGCATACGGCGGCTCCTTGCCGACGACGCCGTACTGCACGGACAACCGCGGCTTCGGCCCGTGCTGGGAACAGTCCTTGTTCGAAGACAACGCCGAATTTGCTTACGGCTTCTTCCACGCTCAGGACGTTATCCAGCAGGAACTGCGCATTCACCTGAATGCTTTGAAGGAACAGAACGTCGCCGTAGAAGCTATCGACGAATACCTGGCTCATTACAGCGAAGGCGACAAGTCCCGCGAAGTGACAGACGCCCTCATCGCCGCATTGGAACAGGTTCCGGCGAACGAAGACGTAGCCTTCGTCCTTCAGAATAAAGAATACCTGGCTAAGAAATCCGTATGGGCCTTCGGCGGCGACGGCTGGGCATATGATATCGGCTTCGGCGGTATCGACCACGTCATCGCTCAGAACCGCGACGTCAACATCCTGGTCATGGATACGGAAGTATACTCCAATACAGGTGGCCAGTCCTCCAAGGCTACTCCGACGGCAGCCGTAGCGAAATTCGCCGCCGGCGGCAAGCAGGTCAAGAAGAAAGACCTCGGTGCTATCGCCATGACCTACGGATACGTATACGTTGCCCAGGTTGCTATGGGCTACAACCAGGCGCAGACGCTCCGCGCTCTCCGCGAAGCCGAAGCATATCCGGGTCCGTCCATCGTCATCGCATACTGCCCGTGCCTCGAACACGGCATCAAGGCCGGTATGGGCGCTACGCAGCTTGAAATGAAGAAAGCCGTAGAATGCGGCTACTGGCACCTCTATCGCTACGATCCGCGTTTGGCGGCAGAAGGCAAGAATCCGTTCCAGCTTGATTCTCCGGAACCGGATTCCGACAAAATGGTCGAATACCTGCGCGGTGAAAACCGTTACAACCGCTTGCAGATTAACTTCCCGGAACGTGCAGAAGCATTGTATGAAAAGACGATCCGCGAAGCGAAGGAACGCTATGCCAAATACGCTAAAATGGCAGGCAAATAAGGGTAATTAAGTAAAAAGAAGCTCTGTCCACGCAATGATAAACGCTCCATCTTTCGCACCGGCAGAGCTTCTAATTACTTGATTATATAAACAAAATTCATTAAGGGAGAAAGGGGATAACAGAATAATGGAGTTCCAGCTTTCAGATGAACAAAAAATGATAACCAAAATGGTCCGCGATTTTGCCGAAAAGGAAATTGCGCCGACAGTCCACCAGCGTGACGAAGAAGAAGTATTTGACCGCAGCATCGTCGATAAACTCGGCGAATTGGGCTTAATGGGGATTTTCTTTCCGGAAGAATACGGCGGAGGCGGCGGAGACTACATGAGCTATATTCTCGCAAATGAAGAATTGGCTCGCGTAGATGATTCCATTGCCTGCAGCTACGCTGCGTCTGTGTCCCTTTGCGCATGGCCTATTTTTACATACGGCACGGAAGAACAAAAACAAAAATACTTGGTTCCCTTGGCAGAAGGCACGAAATTAGGCGCTTTCGGCTTGACAGAACCCAATGCCGGCACCGATTCGGCACAACAGCAGTCTCATGCTGAAAAAGTCGGTGACCACTACGTGCTGAACGGCAGCAAAATATTTATTACCAATGGCGGAGCCGCTGATATTTACGTCGTATTTGCCATGACCGATAAGTCTCAGGGTACAAAAGGCATTTCCGCTTTCATTTTGGAAAAAGGCATGCCGGGCTTTACTTTTGGCAAAAAGGAACATAAATTGGGTATTCATGGTTCTCAGACGATGGAATTAGTATTCCAGGACGTCGTTGTACCAAAAGAAAATCTTCTCGGCGAAGAAGGCAAGGGCTTTAAAATTGCCATGACATCTTTAGATGGCGGTCGTATCGGCGTAGCTGCTCAGGCTCTCGGCATCGCCCAGGCGGCCTTGGAAGCGGCCGTTCAATACTCGAAGGAACGCACGCAGTTTGGCAAGCCCATCAGTAAGTTCCAGGGCGTTTCTTTTATGCTGGCTGACATGGCGACCCGTCTCGACGCCGCTCGTCTGCTGACGTACCGCGCTGCATATTTGAAAGGCGCAGGCCTTCCCTATTCTAAAGAAGCCGCTATGGCTAAGATGTACGCTTCCGATGCGGCCATGGCTATCGCTACGGATGCCGTACAGATCTTCGGCGGCTACGGTTACACGCGCGAATACCCGGTAGAACGGCTGCTGCGCAACGCGAAGATTACGCAGATTTACGAAGGAACGAACCAGGTACAACGCATGGTCATTTCCGGCAGCTTGCTGCGGTGAGCCATTCCGCGCTTATGGTTGCCATTGTATGGTATGATAGAAAGGTGATGTATCATGAAGGAAGAATTAACGTATGATGAAATGCAGGTAGGCGACACGACTACCTTCGGCAAGACAATCAGTGAATCGGACGTATATGCCTTTGCTGGTATTACAGGTGATTTCAACCCCATGCACGTCAACGAACAAATCGCTAAAGAATCGATGTTTAAGGGCCGTATTGCCCACGGCATGATTTCTGCTGGCATCATTTCGACGACGATGACGAAAGCCATGCACGGCGGTACGCCGATTTATTGCTCCCAAGAATTGAAATTCAAAGCTCCCGTACGCATCGGCGACACGATTACCTGCACGGCGACTATCATCGAAAAGATTCCTGAAAAACACCGTCTTATTTTGAGTACTGTCGTAACAAATCAAGATGGCGTTGTTGTAACTGACGGAAAGGCTGTTATGTTAAAAAAATAACAATGTCTGAATTAATGGGTTGCTGATACTGTATCCGAAAGGGGAAAATCGAGTTCAAATATATAATTGGGCTCGTTTTTTCTTTTTTAGTGATAATTTTTAACACAATTAGATTTTAAAATTACTAAATATCGTAATTGTTTGGTATACTAATGATTTATTTGTATTAAAAATTAAAATGCGATATTAAAAAAATATATTGGAAGCCATGTATTGATATTAATGTGCTTCAAGTGATATACTAGTGGCATAAAGACGAATATACGAAATAATACGTATTTAAGAAAAAAAGGAGGAGTCTGAAATGATGAGAAGTGAAAAAATTCTCGAAGGATTGCACAACCAATATTATCGTGCTACGTATAAATCAATGGGATTTTCTACAGATGATTTAAAACGTCCAATTATTGGTATAGCTAATGCATGGAGTGAATGTGTTCCAGGACATTTTAATTTGAGACAGGTGGCGCAACGAGTAAAAGATGGAATCTATCGAGCTGGAGGTACTCCTGTTGAATTTGGTGTTATTGGTGGTTGTGACGGTTTTGCGCAAGGTCATGATGGTATGCATTATATTTTGCCGTCTCGAGAACTGATAGCTAATTCTGTTGAATCGATGGCTCAGATTAATTTATTCGACGGACTCGTATTATTAGGTTCCTGCGATAAGATTGTTCCAGGCATGTTGATGGCAGCAGCTCGTTTAGATATTCCCTGCATTTTATTGCCTGGCGGACCAATGGAAGGTGGAATAGTGTTTGATGGCAGAAAATCTGACCAGACTTCAAGTACAGAAGCATATGGCATGTTGTCTGCTAATAGAATTACAGAGAAAGAATATAGAACATTAGAAAATTTATCCTGTCCAACATGTGGTTCTTGTTCGTATTTAGGAACCGCAAACACGATGTGTGCACTTTCCGAAGCGTTAGGTATGACCTTGCCTGATGGAGGTATTATTCCAGCTTATTCAGCTGCCAGATTATCTATTGCAGAAGCTACCGGCATAAAAATCATGGAACTTGTTGAAAAAGGAATTACTGCTCGGCAAGTTATTACAAATGAAAGTATTCGCAATGCGATTAAAATTTGTTTGGCCATGAGTGGAAGTACCAATGCAGTTATGCATTTAACTGCTATTGCTCGTGAAGCAGAGCTAGATATTGATGTTTTGTCGGAATTTGATGAATTATCTAGACATACGCCGCAGTTAGCTAAGATTAATCCTGCTTCAGAATATAACATGATTGATTTTTATCAAGCTGGTGGGGTCAGCAAACTGCTTGAAGAAATGAGTTCCATCATTTATACGAATGCGATGACAGTTACGGCTCATACCGTAGCGGAAAATACAGAGAGTCACGTATATCAGTATCCTAAAAATAATAATATTATTAAAACGATGGATGAACCTTTTGGGTATGAAGGTGGAGTGGCTGTTCTTCGCGGTAATTTGGCTCCGGATACAGGTATTACAAAACCAGGAGCGTTTGATAAGAGCCTGCAGCATTTTGAAGGAGAAGCAATATGTTTTGATTCTGAAGAAGCGGCTGAAGAAGCAATTTTAGCTGGTAAGGTTCGAGATGGTCATGTTGTAGTTATCCGTTATGAAGGGCCTAAAGGCGGCCCAGGCATGCGCGAAATGTTCAAGGCCATGAAGTATTTATATGGTAGAGGTTTGGCTAAAACAACTGCTTTGATTACAGATGGACGTTTTAGCGGTACAAATAATGGATGTTTTGTAGGACATATTTCTCCAGAAGCTGCTGAAGGCGGTCCTATTGCTATTGTAAAAAATGGTGATCGTATTGAAATTGATGTTGAAAACCGCTCATTGAATCTTCTTGTAAATGATGAAGAAATAACGAAACGGTTGGCTGAGTGGAAAAGGCCGGAACCTAAGTTCAAAAAAGGTTGGTTAGGTTTATATTGCAAAATTGCTGGTTCTGGTGCACAAGGTGCAGTTGTTCAATACGATAAGCTAAAAAATTTATAAATGTTGATGGAGGCATAGTCCAATGGAAGAAATGAAACAGAGGGTATTTACAAAAGTAACCTGGCGTTTAATTCCCTTTTTAGTACTTTGTTATTTGCTTAACTATATTGACCGCGTTAACTTAGGGTTTGCTGCTTTGGAGATGAATAGAGATCTTGGATTGACTGCCACTACTTTTGGTTATGGCGCTGGTATATTATTTATTGGGTATTTAATTTTTGGCGTTCCTAGTAATTTAGGGTTAAATAAATATGGGGCAAGAATCTGGTTGGGGTTGTTGTTAGCTGTATGGGGCTGTATTTCTGCTAGCATGGCATTTATTACAACTACAACACAATTTTTAGTGGTGCGTTTTCTACTTGGAGCGGTAGAAGCTGGCTTTTTTCCAGGCGTTATTTTTTATTTGACACAATGGTTTCCAGCAGAATATAGAGGATCAATTACGTCTCGTTTCATGTTTGCTCAACCATTAGCTTTGATGATTGGTTCGACAGTATCTGGTTGGCTGCTTACGTTAGACGGAATGATGGGGGTAGCAGGGTGGCAATGGATGTTCATTTTAGAAGGTGCCCCAACGGTTATTGTTGGTTTGATTGCATTGTCGTATTTAACTGATAATCCTTCAAAGGCTAACTGGCTAACTGCCGAAGAAAGAAATTTTTTGATTGACGAATTGGAAAAAAGAAAAGCAACAAGTTGTAGCAAAAGAAAAGGTTTCTACTTTCCAAGCTATGCTGAATCCTAAGGTTTGGATTTTGGCCATTATTTATGTATCTCAGGTTATTGGTGTATTTGGTGTAAATATGTGGCTTCCACAGATTGTTAAGTCTTTTGGTGGAGATCTGGCTACTACAACGATTGGCTTGATTAGTGCTGTTCCTTTTGTGGTTGCAGCTGTTGGTATGCTGGCAATTGGCTGGAGTTCTGACAAGCATATGGAACGTAAGTGGCATATGATTGGAGCCATGATATTAGCTGGTGGTTGTTTGGTTATTTGCGGTGCTCTGAATAGTGGATTAGGTGTTTCTATTGCTCTCATCTCTATCAGTGCTATTGGCTTCTATGGTTGCATGCCTATTTTTTGGACAATTCCGCCAATGTTTCTTGTAGGTGGTGCTGCGGCTACTGGTATTGCTTTTATCAATGCTATTGGTAATTTGGGCGGATTTATTGCGCCTATTGCGATTGGTTGGATAAAAGATTATACAGGCAGTTTTGTCGGTGGATTCTACTTTATGGGGATCACTGTTTTAGTAGGTTGTGTTTTGTCTTTGATACTGTTTGCAGCATTTAAAAAGCAGGAATCGTAAAAAATATATTCTATCCAAGACGTTTTTCAGATGTCTTGGATAGAATACTAATTGTTGTATGTGTATATGGATATAAAATAGGAGGCGAAATAAGACATGATTAACGGTATGATTATTGATCCAAAGGACAATGTTGCTGTAGCAATTGAACAGATCAAGAAAGGCGATCTCATTACATATTTGAATTTTGAAAAGGAAGCTGTCGAGTTAACTGCAGCTGAAGACATTCAAATTTACCACAAATTTGCTATTCGGGATATTGCTGATGATGAACCGATTGTAAAATATGGAGAACATATTGGACATGCTGCCGGATTGGTAAAAAAAGGTGAACATGTTCACGTCCATAATGTTAAAAATGTTCGAGAAGATCTGGGTTAAAAGGAGGAGATGACATGAACTTTTTAGGATATAAAAGACCGGATGGCCGCGTTGGCGTACGCAATTACGTGTTAGTATTACCGGCAAGTGTTTGTGCAACTGATACAGCCCGTATTGTTTCTCAGCAGGTTCAGGGTACAGTCACTTTTCATAATCAAAATGGCTGTTCCCAAGTTCCGTCTGACCAACAGCTTACAATGGATATAATGGCAGGTTTCGCTGCTAATCCTAATATTTATGGTACTGTTGTTATATCGTTAGGTTGTGAAAACTGTCAGATGGATTTGGTTGTCAAAGCCATTCAAGAACGGACAAATAAGCCTATTAAGCAGGTTATCATTCAAGAATCTGGCGGAACGATCAAGGCTGTGGAAAAGGCTGTACGATATGCCAGAGAGATGGTAATTGAAGCCAGCATGGTTCAGCGGGAAGAATTTGATATTTCCCATTTAATTGTAGGTACGAACTGCGGTGGCTCTGACCCTACGTCGGGATTGGCTTCCAATCCGGTAGTTGGTGATCTGAGCGACCGTTTGGTTGATTTAGGTTCTACTTCTATTTTGAGTGAAACAACAGAATTTATTGGGGCTGAACACATTTTGGCTCGACGTGCTAAGAATGAAGAGGTTCGTAATCGTATTTTCGAAATTGTTCATCGCTATGAAAAAGCGCTTCAGCTCGTTGGTGAAGAAGTTCGGGAAGGCAATCCGTCTCCTGGTAACAAAGCCGGCGGCTTGACTACATTGGAAGAAAAATCTTTAGGATGTATTCATAAAGGTGGTCACCGAGAAATCAATGCCGTATATGATTATGCTAAACAAATTGATGAAAAAGGCCTGGTTATCATGGATACGCCGGGAAATGACTTTTCGTCTGTAGCGGGGATGGTTGCAGGCGGCTGCCAAGTTGTTGTCTTTACAACGGGACGAGGAAATGTCATGGGCAATCCTATTTGTCCTGTTATCAAACTTACTGGCAATAAGCTCACGTATGAGAAGATGGAAGATAACATGGATTTCAATGCTAGTCCTGTAATTTACGGACAAAAAACAATTGAAGAATTGGGTAAAGAATTGCTTGATTTGACGATTGAGGTAGCTAATGGCAAGCAGACAAAATCAGAAGCACTAGGTTTTATGGAAATAGCAATTGCTCGTGTATGTAATTATGTTTAAAAACTGAAAGTTGAGGAGCGTAACTTGTATGAAAAAAGCCGAATATTTTTCGCCAGTTGTAACTATTTTTGATCAAGATGGAAATGTTGATGCCAGTGGTAATAAACTCGTGTATGAACATTTAATTAAAGGCGGCGTAGATGGGATTGTTGTTATGGGCAGTTCGGGTGAATTTTTCGCTATGTCTATGGAGCAACGAAAGCAGCTGATTGATGTGGCAGTTTCTTGTATCAATCACAGAGTAAAGTTTTTAGTAGGAACAGGCTGCATGACTCCGAAGGAAACCGTTGAATTATCTAACTATGCTCTTCAAGCTGGTGCCGATGCTGTTATGATTATTGGGCCCTATTACTTTACCTTGGGAGCACAAAACATTGAATGGTATTATGACCAGATTCTTCCTCAGATTCAGGGCAATGTTTTCCTCTATAACTATCCCGGCGGTTCTGGATATGATTTGACTCCGGAAATTACATTGCGTCTTTTGCGCAAGCATAAGAACCTTGTAGGGTATAAGGATACGGTTGACAACTTTGGACATACAAGAGCATTGATTAATGCGACAAAAGGCGAGTTCCCTGACTTTATCGTAATGTCTGGATTTGATGAAAGCTTGATGCATACAATGCTGAGCGGAGGAAATGGATGCATTGGCGGGTTGTCAAATATTGCTCCCGAAGTATGTTCGGCTTGGGTAAAAGCTATTAATGATGGAAATGTAGCAGACATAGAAAAATACCAAAAAATTATTAATTCATTGATGAATTTCTATACGATTAACGAGCCATTCCTTCCTGCAGTAAAGACGGCAATGTCTCTGCGAGGATTGAATATTTCTACGCATTGTCTTGAATTTAATCCGATTACGGCGGAGCAAGTTCAGCAAGTAGAGAAAATTTTACAAGATAATGGCTTAAAATAATTATTTTGAAAGGAGAGAGCAAAATGGATGCTAACATTATTGCAAATTTGTGCCAGGATATTGCGATTCCCAAAATGGTAAAGGTAAAACAGCATTTTGATCCTTCGTATATTGCGCCTGAAGACATTCCGCAAGTTATTTGGAAGGAATTAGATCGGGATATCATAGCATCTCAGATCAAAACGGGAATGTCGATTGCCATTACCTGCGGCAGCCGCGGTGTTGCGAACATTGATATCATCATTAAAGCTGTTGTTGACTATGTAAAACAAAAAGGCGGAAGCCCCTTTGTATTTCCTGCTATGGGCAGTCATGGCGGTGCAACTCCGGAAGGTCAGCTTGAAATCGTTAATGGGTATGGTGTTACGGAAGAAGCCATGGGATGTCCTATCAAAGCATCGATGGAAACGAAGCAGATTGGCGTTACTGATGATGGACGGCCTGTATTTATCGATAAATATGCTTCGGAAGCCGACGGCATTATTATGGTTGGCCGCATTAAAGCTCATACGCAGTTTGTAGGTCCGTATGAAAGCGGCCTCATGAAAATGGCTGTTATCGGCATGGGTAAGCAGCATGGTGCAGAAGGCGTTCATGAACAGGGCTTCCCTAAAATGGCTGAAAATCTGCAGCGATACGGTAAAGTTATTTTAAAGAATGCGCCTATTATTTGTGGCATCGGCACCATTGAAAACGCATTTGATCAGACCTATAAATTAACAGCACTTACACCTGATGAAATTATTGAACAAGAGCCGAGTCTTCTTTTGGAAGCCAAGAAAATAATGGGACATATTCTTATTGACAATGCTGATGTTCTCATTGTTGATGAAATTGGCAAAAATATCAGCGGTGATGGCATGGACCCGAATGTTTCCGGTACTTTGCCTCGTGAAACGGGTGTTCCTCGCGGTGCTGATGGCTCTGAACCGCGTATTGGTAATTTCAAAGCAAAACGTGTTGTAGTTCTTGATTTAACGGAAGAAACTCATGGTAATGCGAATGGTTTAGGTTTAGCAGATGTCACGACACAGCGGTGTGTAGATAAGATCATAAATGAAATGGCTTATCCTAATGCTATTACCTCTACTCTTCTTGAAATGGTTAAAATTCCGTTCTGGACTCCTAATGACAGATTGGCTGTACAAGCTGCTGTTAAAACCTGTGCAGGTGCTGATAAACTTCAACCTCGCATTATTCGTATTAAGAATACAATGGAAATTGAGGAAATTGAAGTTTCTGAAGTCTTGATTCCGGAAGTAGAAGCTAATCCTAATATGGAAATCATAGGGGAAGTAGCTCCTATGCAGTTTGATGAAAATGGCAATTTATTCTAAACGCTTGAATGGAGTGAAATAAGATGGCTGAAGCAATTGCTAAAAATATTCCGGGAAAACGATGGACTCGGATTATTCCGCCCTGTATTTTAGTTTACATTTTTGGTTTTATGGATAGAACAAATATTGGTTTTGCTATGGCTGGAGGCATGAGTGAAGAACTGCAGATGACTGCAACGCTCTCTGGTTTGGCAGCTGGTATTTTCTTCGTTGGGTATATGGTTCTTCAGGTTCCTGGCGGTGCATTGGCTGAAAAAGGACATGCTAAGAAGTTTATTGCTGGAGCTATCTTGGCATGGAGTATCATGTGTGTGCTGTTAGGTTTTGTTGATACGGCGGCGCATATGCTGATTCTCCGATTCCTTATTGGCGTTGCTGAAGGCGGCGTTTGGCCGGCAGTTCTCGTTATTCTCAGCCACTGGTTCCCAGCTTCGGAACGCGGCAGAGCGAATTCATACTTTATCATGAACATCGCTATTGCCTCTATTATTACCGGTCCTGTTTCTGGTTGGCTTGTAACGAGCTATGGCTGGCGTTCCGTATTTATCGTCGAAGGTCTCGTATCCTTGCTTTTGATCTTCGTATGGTGGCCGATGATTAGTGAAGATCCTAAAACGGCTAAATGGCTCTCAGAAGAAGAACGCAATTACATCGTCAGTGCACGTGAAGCTGAACAGGCTGCTATTAGCGGTGAAACCGGGAAGGTTTCTTTAGGACAGATTTTTGGCAGTCTTAACATGTGGAAATTGATTTTGATTTACTTCGCATACCAGACGGGGATTTACGGTTTTGCTATGTGGCTGCCTACTATTATTCGCGATCTTACATCTTCCAGCATGACAATGATTGGTTTCCTTTCGACCATTCCGTATTTTGCTTGCATGGCTGGTTTGTACATCTTCGGACATCTTTCTGACAGAAGCGGTAACCGTAAGAAATACGTTGCTCTTCCTCTGTTAGGTTTTGCTCTCTGCTTCTTGGCATCGGTATTGTTCCAAGCACAGCCTTGGGTATCCTTTGCTTTCCTTTGTGGTTGCGGGCTTTTCTTACAGTGCGCTTCCGGTATTTTCTGGACGATTCCTACGTTGCTTTTCCCGGCTAATGTTGCCGGTGGCTCCATGGGCATTATCAACGCATTGGGGAATTTGGGCGGCTTCGTCGGACCCTTTATCGTAGGTTATCTTACGACGCAGTTCATGTCTATTTTTGCTGGTGTTTATTTCTTGGCAGCCTGCTTGTTTGCTGGCTTCCTGCTCACGCTGACGCTGCCTAAGAAAACAGAAGGAAAATAATAAATATATAAAACGATACCATATGTCGTTTATGTGAAAAAGAGAGGATGTCTCGTTAATAAACGGCGGCATCCTCTCTTTTTATACTCTTTGATGTGGTAATTTTAATCGGTATTAAGAAGGAGAAATGTATGTCTATTAAAAATTTGTATACAAATGAACCGCAAGGTATCTATGATGCCGTAACGCATGCAGACGGACCTAAGGGGACGTTGCCCTTGACGCCGGATATGTTGAAGACATTACCTAGCGGAAATATTTTTGGCATGACTATGAATGCAGGTGAAGGCTGGAATACGGATACCTTAGCTAATGGCGATGTAATGATCATAAGCACAAAAGGCGGACTCCGTAATCCGGATGGCAGTCCGATCGCTGTTGGGCTTCATCAAGGTCATTATGAATTGGATATTCAGGTTGCAGAAGCGGCAGATGAAATTAAAAATATGGGATTAGTTCCTTACGCAGCTTTTGTTTCTGACCCTTGTGATGGCCGTACTCAGGGGACGATTGGTATGTTTGATTCTTTGCCGTACCGCAATGATGCAGCTATCGTTATGAAACGGCTGATTCGTTCTCTTCCGACTCGTAAAGCTGTTGTTGGCATTGCCTCCTGTGATAAGGGGTTACCGGCAACGATGATGGCTTTGGCCAGCATGCATGATATTGCTACAGTTTTAGTTCCGGGTGGTTCTACTCTGATGCCGAATAAAGGGGAAGACCTTGGTACAGTACAGACAATCAGCGTGCGCTTTGCTAATGGGGAATTATCTTATGAAGATGCTATTCGCCTTGGCTGCAGTTCTTGTGCAAGTTCCGGCGGCGGCTGTCAGTTCTTTGGTACAGCTGGAACCTCACAGGTAATTGGAGAATCTTTAGGCTTGGCGTTAACTCATTCTGCCTTGGCTCCGTCTGGATCTGTAATTTGGAAAGATATTGCCAGAAAATCGGCTATTGCAGCTGTTGAAATGGAAAAGAATGGTATTACGACTAAAGATGTCTTGACTGATCACGCTATTGAAAATGCTATGATTCTTCATGCAGCCTTTGGCGGTTCGACGAATTTATTGCTTCATTTGCCAGCTATTGCATATGCTGCTGGCTGCAGAAGACCAACTGTTGAAGATTGGGCACGTATTAATAAGGAAGTTCCGCGCTTGGTCAGTGTATTACCAATTGGACCGGTCAATTATCCGACAGCGGCAGCATTCTTGGCTGGCGGTGTTCCGGAAGTTATGCTGCATTTGCGCAAATTAGGCTTGCTGCATGAAGATGTAATGACAGTTACCGGCAGTACTCTTGGTGAAAATCTTGATTGGTGGGAAAATTCGGAACGGCGTCAAGCATGCCGCAAACGTTTGCAGGAAGTGGATAATCTTGATCCTAATGAAGTTATTTTCTCTCCTGAAAAAGCTAAAGAAAAGGGTATTGGTTCGACAGTTACGTTCCCTGTTGGCAATATTGCTCCGGAAGGTGCAGTTGTCAAATCTACAGCCATTGACCCGAGTGTAATTGACGATGACCATGTATTCAGACATACTGCTAAAGTTAAGGTATTTACTTCTGAAAAAGCTGCTATTACTGCTTTGGAAGAACCTGGCCGAATTGTTGCTGGCGATATCATGGTTGTCATGGGCGGCGGTCCGTTGGGAACAGGGATGGAAGAAACATATCAGCTGACGTCTGCTTTGAAGAATTTACCTTTTGGTAAACATGTGTCCTTGATTACAGATGCTCGGTTCTCCGGTGTTTCTACTGGCGCTTGCTTTGGACATGTTGGACCTGAAGCATTGGCAGGGGGCCCCATTGGTAAATTGAGAGACGGCGATATTGTAGAAATTATTGTCGATACGGTTAAACTTGAAGGCAGTTTGAACTTTATCGGCACAGAAGATCAGCCTATGACCTATGAGGAAGGTGCTGCTGAATTAGCTAAACGTGAAACGAATCCGGATGTCCGTCCTGATGAAGATTTGCCGGATGATACGCGGTTATGGGCTGCGTTGCAGGATGTAAGCGGAGGCGCCTGGAAAGGCACTGTTTACGATGTAGATCAAATTATAAAAGTATTGAATGCAGGCAAAAAAGTATTAGGCTTATAAGTCCTAAATGAATTTGTTTGCAGAAAGTGTGTTATTTCAATAGTATAATTTGTTAACCCTCATAATCCATAAAATATATGATGAACTAACAAGGCATGCCTAACGGGTCTGAGACTCGCAGGGCATGCCTTGTTGGCGTGATGCAATATATCGTTTGCTTTATTGAACGGGTTATTTCAATACGAAAGTTTCAATGGCTTCGCCGACGGCTCCGTCGTTGTTCGTCGCGTCGGTGACGACGCTGCAGTATTGGCGGATTAGGGGATTTAAATTATGGACGCCTACGCTGAGGCCGGCGGCCTGGAGCATTTCAATGTCGTTGATATTGTCGCCGATAGCCATCGTTTCTTCAGGCTGTACGCCGAGCATGGCGGCTAATTTGAGGAGGGCGACGCCCTTCGTGACGCCCTTGTGCATGAACTCGATGTAGCGGTTGCTGGAAAAGCTGACTGCAATGTCGTCGAGAAGAGGCATCATTTCGGCGTGGATTTCCTGCAGGCGGCTGTAGTCGGTGTGCATGATGATGAGCTTGCAGACTTCTTCCTTGCCGCGCAGGAAGTCGAGGGTCTTTTCCGCCGTCGGCACGTAAGCCATGCGGCCGCGGAGGAAATCTTCTTCGTCAGGCGTGATGCCGCTGATGTATACGGTGTCGCGGGTGTAGATGTGCATGCAGAGGCCGTAGGACGCGCTTTTTCGGTAAATCGTATCGGCCAGGTCGAAGGGAATCGGGTCCCAGAACAGGGAGCGGTGCCCTTTGTTTTCCGTGATGCTGGCTCCGTTGAAGCCGATGACGTATTGGCCGGCTTCGTCGAACAGGTTCAGCGTTTTCAAGACGCCTTCGACGGAGCGGAATCCCCGTCCCGTGCAGGGCACGAATTTGACGCCCTGGGCTTTTGCTTTTGCAATGGCTTCAATATTGCGGCGGCAGATGGAGGCGTCGCTGCTGAGCAGGGTTTCGTCCATGTCGCATGCAATGATTTTATAGGTTGGCATGTAGGTACTCTCCTTTTTTTCTATGCAGTATACACATAGTCTAGCATGGAATGATTCCTTCTGCAAATGGTCAGGCCTTCAATTCACTGACCAATGTTGAGCCTAAGACGAGGACTGCGCCGATGATGCTGGTCATGCCGAGGGGCTCGCCGAGGACGACGGCCGACAGCAGGATGGCGAAAATCGGGTCCAGGTAGCTGAACAGGGCGATGGTCTGGGCTTTTAAGGACTGCATGGAGCCGAAGTAAAAGACGTAGGCAAAGCCTGTATGGACGACGCCGACGACGAGGAACATGGCCAGGCTGAAGGGAGAGGCGTCCAGAGCAGTGACGTTTTCCGTCAAGAGGACATAGGGCATCAGCAGCAGGGCTCCCAGACCAAGCTGGACGATGGTTTTATCGTAGGCGGCCATAGGCTTGATTTTTTTATTGAAGATGACGATGCAGGCGTAGCAGCAGGCGGCGCACAGGCCGAAGAACACGCCGGTCATGTTGGCGCTGCCGCCTTCCTGGCCGATGCCCGATACGAGGACCATGCCGGCCAGCGCCGTCAGGACGCAGAGAAATTTGCGGGCCGTCAGCTTTTCTTTCAGGAAAATCGGCGAGACCAGGATGACGATGATCGGGGCCATGTAATAACATAGCGTCGCCGTTGCGATGGACGTGTAGCGGTAGGCTTCGAAGAGGAAGGTCCAGTTGCCGCACAGGGCCGCGCCGGACAGGCAGAGGAGAAGCAGGTTTTGCCGGATATCCGGCCAGGATATGGGGATGCCCTTGCCTTTGATGAACAGAAATAAAAAGGCCGTGCCGATGATGCCGCGGCCGACGGCGATGACGCTGGACGGCAGGGGGATGTAGCGGACGAAAATGCCGATGGTACCGAAGATGAGCATAGCTAAAATCATCATGGATTTTGCTTTGTTTTCGAGCGTATCCGGTTGGTTCATGAAAATCTCCTTTACAGCATAGAGTTATTTGTGAAGACGCGCCTTGTTTTTTGCGGCGCTTTCCATTACTATTATAATATAGAATTACTAATATTGGGAGTGAACGATTATGATTACAGAATCAGATATGATGAAGTTGCAGAACGGCAGCGACGTCCGCGGCGTCGCCGTAGAAGGCGTTCCCGGCGAGCCCGTGACGCTGTTTCCCGAAGCGGCGAACCGCATTGCCGCCGGCTTTGCCTCCTTTTTAGCGGAAAAGACGGGCAAACCTGTCGACAGCCTGCGCGTTGCCGTCGGCCATGATTCGCGTATTTCTGCCGGCACGATGAAGCAGGCCGTGCTGGAAGGCCTCTGCGCCTGCGGCGTAGCCGGGTTTGACTGCGGCTTGGCTTCGACGCCGGCTATGTTCATGTCGATTATCTTCGAATCGACTCATATGGACGGAGCCATCATGATTACGGCCAGCCATTTGCCGTACAACCGCAACGGCTTGAAATTCTTTACGAAAGACGGCGGTCTGGAAAAGGCTGATATTAAAGACGTCCTGACCCGGGCGGCGTCGCTGGAAGAAACACACGGCGATGTGTCCGGCGTGCAGACGCTGCCGATTATCGATATATATGCCGAGCACCTGTGCTCTAAAATCCGCGACGGCGTAGGCGCTGGCCCGGACAGCAAGCCCTTGGAAGGCATGCACATCGTCGTCGATGCCGGCAACGGCGCAGGCGGCTTCTTTGCCTCGAAGGTCCTCGACGTCCTCGGCGCCGATACGACGGGCAGCCAGTTCCTCGAACCGGACGGCATGTTCCCCAATCATATTCCGAATCCGGAAAATAAAGAGGCCATGGCGGCGATCAGCAAAGCTGTTCTCGACAACCATGCCGATTTGGGCCTCATTTTCGATACGGACGTAGACCGCATGAGCGCCGTCCTGCCCGATGGTGAAGCCATCAACCGCAACGCCCTCATCGCCATGATGGCGGCCATCTTGGCTCCCGACTATCCGGGCAGCACCATCGTCACGGACTCGGTCACGTCGGACGAGCTGACGGCCTTCCTGCAAGATGAGCTTCATCTCATCCATCACCGCTACATGCGGGGCTATAAAAACGTCATCAACGAATGCATCCGCCTCAACCAGAGCGGCGTCGTATCGCCCTTAGCGATTGAAACGTCGGGCCACGGCGCGCTGAGCGAAAACTACTACCTCGACGACGGCGCCTATTTGGCGGTCAAGCTGCTCATTGCGGCGGCCCAGGCCAATAAAGCGGGGAAAGCTGTCGGCGATTTGGTCGCAAACTTGAAGCATCCGGCTGAAAGCAAGGAATACCGCCTCAAAATTCAGGGCACAGACGACGTAAAGGCTTACGGCGAAAGGGTACTGCAAGCCTTTGAAGAACGGGCTGTCGCTGCCGGCGTCGTCGTCGCCAAGCCGTCGTACGAAGGCGTGCGCCTCGTATTCCCTGAAGGCTGGGCGCTCCTGCGCATGTCCCTCCACGACCCGAACATGCCGCTGAACGTCGAAAGCAAGGAAGAAGGCGGCTGCCAGGATATCATTGGCCACGTTAAATCATTCCTGGATGGGTTCGACTGCCTGGACATGACTGTATTCGACACCTAAAGAAGCTGTTAAAGAAGCTGTTAACATGATATAAGAAAACCGTAAGGAAAGGGCGAAACGCCTCTCCTTACGGTTTTTTACATGAAAGAAGTATCAGGCCTTAGGGCTTGGCCTTTGGTTTCGGGCCGGCGTCGCTGACTTCTTCCGGGACGTCGGGATATTTTTCCGTGAAGTTTTCCTGGAACATGGCGGCGACCTTGTCGGCCATGATGTCGTAGGATTTTTTATTGGCCCACGTATCGCGCGGGTTGAGGATCTGATTGGGGACGCCCGGGCAGGACTGGGGCACGTCGACGTTGAAGCGGCTGTCGTGCTTGTAGGGGACCGAATCGAGGCGGCCGTTCAGGGCTGCCGTAATCATGGCGCGGGTGTACTTGAGGTCCATGCGGCTGCCGATGCCGTAGGGGCCGCCGGTCCAGCCGGTGTTGACCAGGAAGACCTTCGTATGATACGTTTCGATTCGTTCGCCCAGCATGCCGGCGTAGATTTCCGGAGCCAGGGGCATAAAGGGTTCGCCGAACAAGGTGGAGAAGGTCGGCACCGGCTCGGTAATGCCTTGTTCCGTGCCGGCTACTTTCGACGTAAAGCCGGTGATGAAGTGGTACATAGCCGCTTCCTTGCTGAGGCGGGAGATAGGCGGCAGGACGCCGAAGCTGTCGGCCGTCAGGAAGATGATGACCTTCGGGATGCCGCCGATGCCGGGAATGGCCGCGTTAGGAATGTAGTCGATGGGATAGCCGACGCGGGTGTTTTCCGTATACTTGCTGTCGAAATAGTTCGGCCGCCGCGTCGCCGGGTCGAGGACGACGTTTTCGACGAGGCTGCCCGAACGGATGGCGTTGTAAATGTCTGGTTCCTTTTCGGGGTTCAGGTTGATGCACTTGGCATAGCAGCCGCCTTCAAAGTTGAAGATGCCCCGCGGCGACCAGCCGTGTTCGTCGTCGCCGATGAGCTTGCGGTTCGGGTCTGCTGACAAGGTCGTTTTCCCCGTGCCGGACAAACCGAAGAAGATGGCCGTTTCCTTCGTGACCGGGTCCATATTGGCCGAGCAGTGCATGGGCAGGACGCCTTCGTCAGGCAGGAAGTAGTTCATGACGGAGAAGACGCTCTTTTTGATTTCACCGGCGTACTGCGTGCCGGCGATGAGGACGACCCGCGTTTCGTAGTCGATGATGATCGCCGCTTCGGAACGGACGCCGTCCGTCTTCGGGTCGCAGCGGTAGCCCGGCGTGACGATGACCGTAAAGTCCGGGTCGCCGAACTGGCTCAATTCGTCGGCCGTCGGGCGGATGAGCAGGTTGCGGATAAACAGGTTTTCGCTGGCTAATTCATTGATGATGCGGAATTTTTTGCGGCATATTAAATCGGCGCCGGCAAAGCCATCGAAGAGGAAGATATCGCGGTTCTGCAGATAAGCCGTCATCTTAGCCTTCAAGGCGTCAAACTTTTCCCGCGAAATCGGGCGGTTGACGTTGTTCCAGGCGATGTATTCATGAATAGCCGGCGTGTCGACGATAAATTTGTCCTTCGGCGAACGGCCCGTGTATTTCCCAGTCTGGACGACTAAGGCTCCCGTGTCGCTCAGCATGCCTTCGCCGCGAATCAGGGCCTGCTCGGTCAGCCAGGCCGGAGACATATTGCGGTACACGTTGGCCGGGTAAAAAATTCCGATTCGTTCTAATCCATACGTATGTATCATGATATAATACCCCCCTGCTGTATAGTGGATACGCTGACGCGTATATATGATAAAAAATCATGCATATATTGTATATCACTTATTATAGACCTGATGACGGCAGGATTCAACGCATATGTATAATACATTATATAATAAATAACCTACCCTAAATGACGAGGAGAAATATTTTGGCAGATAGAAGGCTGGATTTGCCGCAGATTTGCAAGTTTGCTATTGACTATTTGACTTTTTATTGTATTATATAAAAGGGAGTTGGCACTCTGATGCTAAGAGTGCTAACATATTCTGAATAAAGGAGATTGTTGAACATGGCGAAAGAAACCTTTGAATTCCAAGCGGAAACGAAACAACTGCTGGACTTGATGGTTCATTCCATTTATACGAATCACGAAATATTTTTACGGGAACTGATTTCCAACGCATCCGACGCGATCGATAAGCTGCATTACGAATCGCTGACGAATAACGACCTTCTCGAAGGCGATACGGCCTTTGAAATCCATTTGACGCCGGATGAAGACAAGCATACCCTGACGATTTCCGATAACGGCATCGGCATGAATAAAGACGAGCTCATGCAGAACTTGGGCACCATTGCCAAATCGGGCACGAAGGCCTTTTTGGAAAAGCTGAAGGAAGCCCAGGAAGGCGGCAGCGTCGACAAAGACCTGATCGGCCAGTTCGGCGTCGGTTTTTATTCGGCCTTCATGGTCGCCGATACGGTGACGGTCGTCACCCGCAAGGCCGGTGAAACAGAAGCCTATAAATGGGAATCGGCAGGCGACGGCCAGTATACGCTGGAAACCTGTGAAAAGCCGAAGCACGGCACGACGATTATCCTGACCTTGGGCAAGGAATTTTACGGCGGCGAAACGGAAGAAAACTACACGGACAAATACCTGCTGGAAAGCCTGGTTAAGAAATATTCCGACTACATCCGCTATCCCATTACGATGGACTTCACGACAAAGGAAAAGCCGAAGGACGCCGACGGAAAGGTTATTGAAGACGCACCGGAAGAAGAACATACGGAAACGCGGACCCTCAACTCCATGCAGCCCTTGTGGACCCGCAATAAAGCGGACATTAAGCCCGAAGAATACCGTGAATTTTTCCAGCATCAGTTCTACGAATGGGATGAACCGATGGAAATTTTCCACAGCCGCGTCGAAGGCAACGTCGAATACACGTCGCTGCTGTTCATTCCGGGCAGCGCGCCTTTCAACCTGTACTACGCCGACTATGAATCGGGCGTGCAGCTCTATTCGCGCCACGTATTCATCATGGATAAATGCAAGGATTTATTGCCTGATTACCTGCGCTTCGTAAAAGGCCTCGTCGATTCGCCGGATTTGTCCCTGAACATTTCCCGCGAACTGCTCCAGCAGAGCCGCGAACTCAAGCTCATCGGCCGCAATCTGGAAAAGAACATCCTCAAGACGCTGGCCCGCAAGCTCGATAAAGACCGCGAAGCCTATGAAAAATTCTGGGCTGAATATGGGAAATCCTTAAAAATTGGCATCTACAGCGGTATGATGACTGGTGAAAACAACGTCGATAAATTAAAAGACCTGCTCCTGTTCATGTCGTCTAAAGACGGTAAGCTCTGCTCGCTGAAAGAATATGTCAGCCGCATGAAGGATGGCCAAGAAAAGATTTATTACGCTACAGGGAAAGACAAAGCCGCTATCGATGCCTTGCCGCAGATGGAAATGCTCCGCGACAGGGATATTGAAGTCTTGTGCATGACCGATCCCGTTGATGAATTTGCCGTAGAAGCTATTCGTGAATACGAAGGCAAGAAATTCCACTCCATCAGCCGCGGCGATCTGGATTTGGAAGACGAAGCATTCAAAGAAGAAAAGAAGAAGAACGAAGACCTAGCTAAGAGCAACGAAGGTCTTCTGAAGGATATGAAAGAACTCCTCGACGGCAAAGTTGTCGACGTCCGCTTGTCCAACCGCTTAAAGAGCGGCGCCGTCTGCCTCGTCGCCGACGCGGCTGGCCCGTCCCTGGCTATGGAACAGGCCTTTGCCGCTGCCGATAACCCGATGCTCAAGGCGCGCCGTATCTTGGAAATTAATCCGCAGCATCAGCTCTTCGCTAAGCTTCAGGGAATTCACGAAGCTGGCAAGGATACGCCGGAATTCAAAGACTACTGCAAGATGCTTTACGATCAAGCCCTGCTTCTTGAAGGCATCATGCCTGACGATCCGGCAGCCTTTGCCAATAAAGTCGCTGAAATGATGGCAAAATAATATAGCCTGTTTATTATGACGAGAGTCCCTGTCGGGGCTCTCGTTTTTGTGTGGAAAAAATGCGGTTAGAAGCCGTATGGTTTTACCACATGGAATGATATAATAAATGTAAACGAAAGAGAATGAGGCGGAACCCATACATTTAGGTATTCGGGAGGGTGTATTGCAGGGAATCCGGCAGCTGACAGAATACGGGGGCATCATATTCCCTTCGAACGTGCGAGGCGAGTATAAACGGGCCAGCGAATTTGGCTGTAGACAAAGAATTGCTGACGTGTTCATAGTGCGGATCGCATCGATGTAAGCTGCCTGTGCAGGATACATTGCTGCAATCTGTCGAAAAACGGGTAAACGTACTGCACTATAATATGTTTTTTTATATTGAGGGGAACTAATTGGTTTCAGAAGTATCTGTACATACGTTTGCAGCCGTGCTATACTAATGTAATCAATAATAATTATTTTTTACTATGCCATGGCAGGAGAGAGTTATGGATATACAGTCGTATTTGAATAAGGACTATGATACGTCACGGCCGTTTCGCGTGGTAGCACCGTATAAGCCCATGGGCGACCAGCCCGAGGCGATTGCCTCGTTGGCTGACGGCATCAAGTCCGGCCAATGGGCGCAGGTATTGCTTGGTGCAACGGGGACAGGCAAGACGTTTACGATGGCCAAGGTCATCGAGGCCGTGCAGAAGCCGACGCTGGTCATCGCGCATAACAAGACGCTGGCGGCCCAGCTGTGCAGCGAATTCAAGGCCTTTTTCCCAGACAACGAAGTGGCCTATTTCGTTAGCTATTACGATTACTATCAGCCAGAGGCGTACATTGCGTCTACAGATACATATATCGAAAAGGACGCGTCGATTAACGATGAAATCGACAAGCTGCGCCATTCGTCGACGATGAGCCTGTTTGAACGGCGCGACGTCATCATCGTGGCCTCCGTGTCCTGTATCTACGGCTTAGGCGACCCGGAGGATTACAGCGATCTTGTCGTGTCGCTGCGGCTGGGGCAGGAAAAGACGCAGGAAGAGATTCTTCACAAGCTCGTCGATATCCAGTACTCCCGCAACGATATGAATCTCGAACGGGGTACCTTCCGCGTTCACGGCGATACGATAGAAGTATTTCCGGCGGCCTTCGACAACTCCGTCATCCGCATTGAAATGTTCGGCGACGAAATCGACAGGCTGACGGAGGTCGACGTGCTGACCGGCGAGGTCGTGGCCGAGCGCAAGCACGTGGCCATTTATCCGGCCAGCCATTATGTCACGACGAAGGAAAAAATGGATAAGGCCCTGAAGACGATCGAGGCCGAGCTGGAAGAACGATTGGCTGTCCTGAAGGAAGGGGGCCATTTGCTGGAAGCGCAGCGGCTGGAGCAGCGGACGCGGTACGATATGGAAATGATGATGGAAATGGGCTACTGCTCGGGCATCGAAAACTATTCCCGCCATCTGGCAGGGCGTAAGGCCGGCGAAGCGCCGTACACGCTCCTCGATTATTTTCCCGACGATTTCCTCATCATGATCGACGAATCGCACGTCACCTTGCCCCAGCTGCGGGCTATGTACGCCGGCGACCGGTCGCGGAAGGAAAACCTCATCGAATACGGGTTCCGCCTGCCGTCGGCGCTGGACAACAGGCCGCTGAAATTTGAAGAGTTCGTCGAAAGGATTAACCAGATTATCTACGTCAGCGCGACGCCGGGGCCCTATGAAATGGAGGTCCAGACCAATCTGGCCCAGCAGATTATCCGCCCGACGGGGCTCCTGGACCCGAAGGTCGAAGTGCGGCCCATTGCCGGGCAGATGGATGATTTGCTGGGTGAAATACGGAAACGGACTGAAAAGAACGAACGCGTGCTGGTGACGACGCTGACCAAGAAGATGGCCGAGGATTTGACCGATTATCTAAAGGAAATGGGCGTCCTCGTCCGCTATCTCCATTCGGATATTGCGACGATCGAGCGGGCCGAAATCATCCGCGACCTGCGGGCCGGCGTATTCGACGTCCTCGTCGGCATCAACCTGCTGCGCGAAGGGCTGGACATGCCGGAAGTGTCCCTCGTAGCGATTCTCGACGCCGATAAGGAAGGCTTCCTTCGTTCCGATACATCTCTCATCCAGACGATGGGGCGGGCGGCGCGAAACGTCGACGGCACGGTCATCATGTATGCCGACAAGATTACCGATTCCATGGCCCGGGCTATGGACGAGACGAAGCGGCGCCGCGAGGTGCAGGACGCTTACAATCGAAAGCATCATATTACGCCGAAATCCGTCAAGAAAGACGTGGTAAACCTCATCGAGCTGACGAAGGTCGCCGAAGACCAGGCCCAATATAAGGGCAAGGGCGAAAAGCTGACGAAAGAGGCTTTGCATAAGGTCATCAACACCGTGACCCAGCAGATGAAGACGGCGGCGAAAAATCTGGAATTTGAAAAGGCGGCGGAATTGCGCGACCGCCTGGGGCAGCTGCGGCAGCAGCTGGCTGATATGAGCCATGACGACACGCTGCCCAAGGAGCTGCAGGGCGAGGACATGCCCTCGTCCCGGTATGTGCGCAAGGTGCGCCGGCCCGACGCGCGGCGGAAAAAGCCGGACTCGCCGGGCAAAGCTAAGGCAAAAAGGAGTAAAACGTAACCTATGCAGGAACCATATATCAGTATCAAAGGTGCGAGACAGCACAATTTGAAAAATATAGATGTAAAAATTCCCCGCGATAAGCTCGTCGTCTTTACGGGCTTATCCGGTTCGGGGAAATCGTCTCTGGCCTTCGACACGATTTACGCCGAAGGCCAGCGGCGTTATGTCGAATCCTTGTCGGCTTATGCCCGCCAGTTTTTAGGACAGATGGACAAGCCCGACGTCGACTATATCGAAGGTTTGTCGCCGGCTATTTCCATCGACCAGAAGACGACGAGCCGCAATCCCCGCTCGACTGTAGGCACAGTCACAGAAATCTACGACTACCTGCGCCTGCTCTACGCCCGCGTAGGCGACGCCTACTGCCCGAAGTGCGGAAAGCCTATCCGCCAGCAGACGATCGAGCAGATGGCCGACTCCGTCATGGCTCTCGGCGCGGGGGAAAAGGTCATGGTCATGGCTCCCGTCGTCGACGGCCGCAAGGGAACGCATCAGAAGGTGCTGGCCGGCCTGGTGCGGGACGGCTATGTCCGCGTCCGCGTCGACGGCGAGGTATATCTGCTGTCTGACGATATTCCCCTGGACAAGAATAAGAAGCACACGATCGACGTGGTCATCGACCGGCTGGTCATTAAAGACAGCATCCTGACCCGCCTGACCGATTCGCTGGAAACAGCGGCCAAGCTGGCCGGCGGCATCGTCCATATCCTGCGCATGAGCACGGACGAAGTGCTGACCTTCAGCCAGCATTTCGCCTGCCCTGACTGCCATGTGAGCCTGCCGGAAATCGAGCCCCATCTCTTTTCCTTCAACAGCCCCTTCGGCGCCTGCCCGGCCTGTTCCGGCATCGGCAGCACCATGGAGGTCGATCCCCATTTGGTACTGCCTGATAAAACGAAATCCTTTGCCGACGGCGCTATTGCAGCCTTGAGCAGCAATCCCGATTCGTGGTTTATGCGCCAGCTCGGCGGCTTGCTCAAGCCCTATGGCTTTACGCTGGACAGCAGCTATGACGAGCTGCCCGGCGAGCTGCAGGAAAAGCTGATGTGGGGCTCTGACGACACGTGCGTCTTTGAGTATGAAAACCTGCGCGGCGAAGTGAAGCAGTACGCCACGGCCTTTGAAGGCGTCATTCCCATGGTGCGCCGCCGCTATAAGGAGGCGTCGTCCGACATGATGCGCGACCAGTTCGAGCAGTTTATGTCGGTCAAGCCCTGCACGACGTGCGGCGGCACTCGCCTGCGCCATGAAGCGCTGGCTATTAAAATCGGCGGCCTCAATATTTCCGAGCTGACCGATTTGACTGTCGGCGACATGATTCGATTTTTTGACGGCTTGGAGCTGACGGAAAAACAGCAGATGATCGGCCGGCAGATTTTTAAGGAAATCCGGGCCCGCCTGGAATTTCTTCAGACCGTAGGCCTGGAATACCTGACCTTGTCCCGTACGGCCGGCACCTTGTCGGGCGGCGAAGCGCAGCGCATCCGCCTGGCGACGCAGATCGGCTCCGGTCTGGTCGGCGTTTTATACATCCTCGACGAGCCGTCTATCGGCCTCCATCAGAGGGACAACGACAAGCTGCTCCAGGCCTTGAAGCACCTCCGCGACTTGGGCAATACGCTCATCGTCGTCGAGCATGACGAGGATACGATGTGGGCCGCCGATTATATACTGGACATCGGCCCTGCGGCGGGAGAGCACGGCGGTGAAATCGTGGCCCAGGGGACGGCAGAGGATATTATGGCCTGCGAGCAGTCCCTGACGGGACAGTATTTAAAGGGGGCGAAATATATCCCTATTCCGGAGGAGCGGCGCCAGGGCAACGGGACGTATATCGAAGTCATCGGCGCGGCGGAGCACAACTTGAAGGCCATCGACGTATCGATTCCCATCGGCACCCTGACCGTCGTGACGGGCGTATCGGGGTCGGGCAAGTCGACGCTGGTCAACGAAATCCTGTATAAGGGATTGGCTGAGGCCGTATACGGCACGCCCCATTGTCCCGGCAAGTTCAGGGAAATCAGGGGAACGGAATATATCGATAAGATCATCAACATCGACCAATCGCCTATTGGCCGTACGCCCCGTTCCAATCCGGCGACGTATACAGGCGTCTTCGATTTCATCCGCCAGCTGTACAGCCAGACGCCGGAAGCAAAGGTGAGAGGCTACAAGGCCGGGCGGTTCAGCTTCAACATCAAGGGCGGCCGCTGTGAGGCCTGCCGCGGCGACGGCATCATCCGCATCGAAATGAACTTCCTTCCCGACGTATACGTGCCCTGCGAGGTATGCCACGGCGCGCGCTACAACAGGGAGACGCTGGAAGTTAAATACAAGGGGAAGACCATATCGGACGTCCTCAACATGACTGTCGACGACGCCTGTGATTTCTTTGAAAATATTCCCCGCATCCTCAATAAGCTGCGGACCCTGCAGGACGTGGGGCTGGGCTATATCCGCCTCGGCCAGCCGGCGACGACCTTATCGGGCGGCGAAGCGCAGCGCGTCAAGCTGGCGACGGAGCTGTCCAAGCGCAGTACAGGCCGGACGCTGTACATCCTCGACGAACCGACGACGGGCCTCCATGCCGCCGATATTCATAAGCTCATGGACGTACTGCAGATGCTCGTCGACGGCGGCGATACGGTTGTAGTCATCGAGCACAACCTCGACGTCGTCAAGGCGGCGGATTATCTCGTCGATTTAGGCCCTGAAGGCGGCGACGGCGGCGGCACAGTCGTAGCGACGGGGACGCCGGAGGATATCTGCCAGGTGCCGCAGTCCTATACGGGAAGATTCCTGAAGCCCGTATTGGAACGGACGAAGGACTTGATGAAGGGGAACTGCCATGGCCTTGAGTGAAGCCGTACTCGATAAGGTACGAAATTTGACGATCCAGCCCGGCGTGTACTTGTGGAAAAACGACAAGGGACAGATCATTTACGTCGGCAAGGCTGTGAATCTGCGCAACCGCGTGCGCAGCTACGTCCGGCACGACGCCAAGCGCGCGCCTAAGGTGTCGGCGATGATGAGCCACGCCGCCGATGTGGAAACTATCGTCGTGGCCAACGAGATGGAAGCGCTCATACTGGAAAACACGCTGATTAAAAAGCATCGTCCGCGCTACAATATTATGCTGCGCGACGATAAGACCTATCCGTATATCAAGGTGACCGTGCAGGAAGACTATCCGCGGGTCTTTATGACACGCCGCGTCCATCGCGACGGCGCCCGCTATTTCGGTCCCTTTGCCGATGCTGGCGCCGTCCATCGCGTGCTGAAGCTCATCCAGCGGGCCTTTCGCATCCGCTCCTGCCGGACGATGCAGGCCAACCGGCCCTGTCTGCAGTACCATCTGCATCATTGCGACGCACCGTGCGTCCATTACATTACGAAGGGCGAATACGGCAAGCTCGTGGAACAGGCCGTCGACATACTGGAAGGACGCGATACGGGCGTCGTACGAAAGCTGCAGGAGCAGATGGAATCAGCGGCGGAAGCCATGGAGTTCGAAAAGGCCGCTATGTACCGCGACCAGATAACTGCCGTCAAGGTGATTCAGGAGCAGCAGAACATTACGACTGTCGGCGGCGGTGATATGGACGTCCTCGGCTTTGCCGGCGATGCTGGGCAGACCTGCGTTCAGATTTACACCATCCGCCAGGGCCGCCTCATGGGGCGGGAGACCTTCAGCCTGGAAAACAGCGCCGACGAAACGGCGGCCGCCCTGACGTCTGCCGTATTGGATCAGTATTACGTCGACGGCGTGTTCGTGCCTAAGGAAATCATCGTCTCGGCTGTAGAGGATAAAGAGGATTATGAACGGCGGCTGACGCTGCAGAAGGGGCAGAACGTGGCTTTAGTCATCCCGCAGCGGGGTATCAAGAAGAAGCTGCTGACCATGGCCGAGGATAACGCCCGCGTCCTTCTCGAACAGCGCCGCCTCCAGTGGCAGCACGATACGGACAAGACCAGCGGAGCCGTCGAAGCCTTGGCCCGCGTCCTCGACCTGCCGCGCCTGCCGGAGCGCATGGAATGCTTCGACATATCCCACACGCAGGGGATTGAAACGGTCGCGTCGATGGTCGTCTTTGAGCACGGCCGGCCGGCGAAGCAGGAGTACCGGCGGTTTAAGCTGAAAACCGTGCAGGGGAAACCTGACGATTTCAAATCCATGGCGGAAATCATGGGCCGCCGCTACGGAGAGCGGGATTGGCCCGCTCCGGACCTCATCGTCATCGACGGCGGCAAGGGACAGCTTCACGCCGCCCTGCCTATCATCCGAGAGGCGGGGTGCGAAGCGCCGGTTATCAGTCTGGCCAAGCGGATAGAAGAAGTATTCGTTGAAGGGCGGAGCGATTCGATTATCCTGAGCCATCACACGCCGGAGCTGCAGCTGCTCCAGGCTATCCGCGACGAGGCGCACCGTTTTGCCATTACGTATCACCGCAGCCTTCGGGGCAAGCGGAATCTCGTGTCTATCCTGGATCACATCGAAGGCATCGGGCCGAAACGGCGCAAGGCCTTGTGGGGAGCCTTTAAAAATCTGGACGCCATGAAGGCGGCTACGGTAGAAGAGCTGGCCGCCGTGCCGGGCATGACCCGGCAGGCTGCGGAAAACGTCTATTACTTTTTCCGCCTGGGAACGGATGAAAAGAGGAAAGTCGTGGAAAATAAGGCGGATTTACAGAATGTTTAAAGATTATCCCTGAAATACAATGGCATTTGCTTTTTGAACTATGGTATAATAAAGCATATACAGTACGCAGGAGGTAGGTATGATGAAAGAAAAATTAGCGGCCGTGCTGTGCGCCGCCTTGCTGGTCGGCTCGTTATCCTTCGCCGCGGCCCCGGCGACGGTGCAGGATGCGCAGAAGGCCGTATACACGAAATCAAACGGCAGCACGCTGACGATACAGTATCCGGCAGTTTCCGTCGCCGGCAACGCTGCAGCCAGCCAGAAAATCGCGCAATACTTTATAGAAGAACAAGCCAAGGCCAAGGCGTTTTTTGATAAAGAAAGCATGGAAGGCATGAAGATGACTGAAGAAAAGTCGTACGTCGTGACGCTCAACGACGGCAAGTATCTGTCCTTCATCGACCAGGGCTATATCTATTTTGACAAGGCCGCCCACCCGACGAGCTGGAAGCACGGCGTGACCTTCGATTTGGAAACGGGCGAACGGCTGGACTGGCAGGATTTGGTACGGCCAGAGGATGCGGAATTCTTTACGCTGGACCGCATCAACGCCAAGATTTTCCTGAGCAAGTATCAGCTGTCCACATATTTCGAAGGTCTGACGGAGCTGCCGAAGAATTATTACCTCGACGAAAACAAGGTCATCCACTTCATTTTCGGGCAGTATGAAATCGCGCCGTACTCGACGGGTATCGTCGACATCAGCATGGGTAAAAAGGCAAAATAAGGTTGCAAAATATCGTCCCGTATGGTATGATAGTTAAGGATTATCAATAATCGATATTTATTAATGTTTCTTTTTAGGGAGGTTTTTTCAATGGATAAATACGAATGCACCATCTGCGGTTACATTTATGACGAAGCTGAAGGCGACGCTGAAAACAACGTAGCAGCTGGCACGAAATTTGCCGATTTGCCGGAAGACTGGGCATGCCCGACCTGCGGCGCTGGTAAAGACGCTTTCGTAAAAATGGACTAATTCCAAAAGAATTAGCGTAAGTTGTTAGTAAAAGCTTACTATCATGTGGTATACTCATGATAGTAAGCTTTTTTTGTTAAAGGAGGAATATTGCAATGGATATGAAGGAAATTCGCGAACAGGCTAAAAAACGGATGAAAGGCTGCCGCGTCTGTCCGGAGTGCAACGGCAAAGCCTGTGTCGGCATGATTCCCGGCTTCGGCGGACTGCGGACAGGCCGTTCCTTTGCGCGCAACTTGGAATCGCTGCAGGAGTACGGCTTGATCATGCGCAGCATGTCGGGCGTAGAAGAACCGTCGACGGCCGTTGAAATTTTTGGCAAGACCCTGAGCCTGCCTATACTCATCGCGCCGGTAGGCGGCATCGTCCTGAACGCTCAGGTCGACGGCGACCCGGAAGAGGAAGAAATCAAATACGACGAAGCCGTTACGCAGGGGGCGATGGAAGCCGGCACGTGGGCCTTCACCGGTGACAGCGGCGCGCCGTACATGTACTCTTCGGGCATCGCGTCCTGTAAAAAGCGTCCGGGCTGCGTCGTCCCGACGATTAAGCCGCGGGAAGACGACAAGATCATCGAAAAGGCCGTATTGGCGGAACAGTCAGGCGCTCCGGCCGTGGCCTGCGATATCGACGCGGCGACGTTGATCAATATGCGCATTTTCGGCCAGCCTGTCGGCCCGAAGAGCGCTGAAAGCATTGCGAAGGTAGCGGCGTCCATTCAGATTCCCTTTATCGTAAAGGGCGTCATGTCGGCGGAAGAAGCGTTGGCCTGCGCGGAAGCGGGAGCTAAGGGCATCGTCGTCAGCAACCACGGCGGCCGCGTACTGGACGGTATGGTCGGCACGGCCGACGTACTGCCGGAAATCGCCGAAGCCGTCAAGGGGCGGATTACGATCTTTGCCGACGGCGGCGTCCGTCACGGCGAAGACGTATTGAAGCTCATTGCTCTAGGCGCCGACGCCGTCCTCGTCGGCCGTCCGGCAGCCGTTGCGGCCATCGGCGGCGGCGCGGAAGGCGTCAAGCTGATGCTGGATACGTTTAAGCGCGAATTGTGCGACGCCATGATGATTACGGGCGTGCGGGATATCCGCTGCGTCAATCCCCGCATCCTCAAAAAATTAAAATAACCGCGTCGTCTTTCAGACGCAAAAAAAAACAAGCCGGGCGCTTGAACTGC